>NZ_RQYL01000006.1 GCF_003860125.1 Fretibacterium sp. OH1220_COT-178
GCCCTGATCGCCCCCAGCGACTTTCTGCGTGTCACATCGCCGAAGGACCGCCTTCCACGAGGCGTGAGCCTCGTGGGGTGTGTCGGTACGGCAAGCCGTATAAGCAGACCGCCAACGAGCGGGAGCGAGTTGAGCGGGTCGCTTAGTTTTTTTATCAGACCTTCGGTCCGCTTACGTCGCCCCGTGTCTAAGCGACCAACGCAGCTCGTTGCACTCGCTGGTTGTCCGCTTATGCCGCGAGGGCGACGCCTGCGGACGTTTGGTTCCACAACGTGAATCTGTTCCTGGGTTCGGTCCCGTCCGGCGTCGCCGGACGGGACCGAAGCTTTGGGGCCATGCGATGCCTCCCTATTTTCCATGGCTCATTTTGCTTGGCAAGAAAACAAGGAATCTGCTATACTCTTACCGCGATTCTGGTATCGATCGGCTGTGTTTTTATGTGTCAATCCATCGGGAGGCGTTTTTTCGTTCGGTCCGTCCCGTCCCGAGGCACCGCCGATTCAATCAGTACCTTCCTGAAAGTTCCGGATTGGATTCAGAATAGGTTTTTCGAGCGTTGCCGATGGCCTGCCGTCCGTTTTGCGGCTTGGCGGGGCCTTGGGTGCAACGGTGTCACAATATTTATATTTTGAAAGGTGATGAGGGTATGCAGCGGTGGAAAAAGGTATGTGGGGTTTTGTTTGCCTCGGCGGTTCTGCTGACCGCAGGGGCGGGGCTTGCCGGGGCGGAGACCGTCCTGAGGGTGGCTTTGTTGTCGGATATCAGCGGCCTGGACCCGCACAAGATTACGGACGTCTACTCGGGCACGGTGCTGAGGCAGGTCTACAACGCCCTGATCCAGCCGGACGCCAACATGGAGTTCAAGGGGGATCTGGCGGAGTCCTGGGAGAACCCGGACGACCTCACGTGGATCTTCCACCTGCGCAAGGGCGTCCTGTTCCATAACGGCGAGGAGTTCACCGCCGACGACGTCAAGTTCACCTTCGACCGCATGCTGGACCCTGCGACGGCATCCCCCGGGGTGACGCACATCCGGGAGATCGAGAAGGTCGAGGTCGTGGACAGATACACCGTGAAGATCGTGACGAAGACCCCCTTCGCGCCCCTGCTCTCCAGCCTCGGCCGCTACGAGATGTGCATGCTGAACGAGAAGGCCGTCAAGGAGGCGGGGGAGGAGTACAACAAGAAGCCCGTCGGCACGGGGCCGTTCATGCTGGACATCTGGCGCCCCGGCGATCGGGTCGAGGTGAAAAAGTTCGATAAATACTTCGAGGGCGAGCCCAAGGTGGACCGGATCGTCTTCCGGGGCATCCCCGAGGACGCCACGCGGGTCATCGAGCTGGAGTCGGGCGGCGTGGATCTCTGCATCGATTTCCCCGCGCAGGATTTCGACCGCCTTCAGTCCGAGGGCAAGTTCACGGTCTACGAGAAGCCGTCGGTGCCCTCGAACTACTACGCCTTCAACGTGGAGGCCACGCCCTTCCAGGACAAGCGGGTGCGCCAGGCTCTGAACTACGCCGTGGACGTGGACGTCATCATCGACTCGATCTACTTCGGAAAGGCCGTGAAGAGCCGCGGACCGATGTCCGAGCGGGTCTGGGGCTTCGACGAGACGCTTCCCGAGGATCCGTACCCCTATGACGTCGAGAAGGCCAAGGCGCTCCTCGCCGAGGCGGGATATCCCAACGGCTTCAAAATGAAGCTCTATGCCAGCACTCAGACGGCCTCCCGCTCCACGGCGGAGCTGTTCCAGGGATTCTTCGCCGAAGTCGGCATCGAGGCGGAGGTCGTGTCCCTGGAGTGGGGCGCGTATCTGGCCGAGACCCGCAAGGGCGTCGACGGCATGTTCACCCTGGGCTGGAGCGGGACGGGCGACGCCGACGGCGCACTGACGTACCTCTACGATTCCAAGAACATCGGCTCCTCGAACCGCGCCCGCTGGAACGATCCCAAGTTCGACGAATTCCTGGCCGAGGGGCGCCGGACGCTGGACCCCGAGAAGCGCAAGGCGGTCTACAAGGAGGCTCAGCGCTACTTCAACGAGGAGGTCCCCATCGTCCTGATGCTCTCCCGTAAGAATCTGTGTGCGTCGAGCCCGAAGGTCAAGGGGTTCGAGATCTACCCCAACAACGTCTACAGGCTGTTCAACGTATCCCTGGAGAAGTAGGGAGCTCGACGTTCTCGATAGAAAAAGGCGAAAAGGCCCCGAACCTCCTCCCGGTCCCGGTGTCTGGAGCCCGAAAAGGGCTGTGGGATGCCGCGGGGGCGAGGTCGGGGCCCTTCTTTGGAACCCGATTGCCGTTTGCGGCGAGTGAGGGGGAATTGCGGGAAATGGATACGGACAAAACGGAGGAAATGCGTCTCGATCTCTCGTCGGGCGTCTCCTTCGAACGGTACGTCGAGCTCTGGGACGAGGAGTCCGGGCGCATTTTGCTGGAACAGGCCCGGACCCCGAGGGAGTCCGCGGTTTTCGGGGAGGCGGTCGGGAAGTTTGCGGGGTCGATCGTCTTGGCCGTGTTCTCCAAGGTGGGGTGTCCCGATTGCCTGTTTCTGGCGCCGTTTCTGAAGCGCATGGAGGACAGGAACCCGAGAATCCGCGTCGTCTTCTTCAGGAGAGAGGACCATTTGAAACTGGTGCTTGCCGCCACCGGGGTCACGCGTGTTCCCACGGTGCTGCCCTTTACGAACGGCGGAGTGCTCCTGAAGGGGGCCTTCGTCGGGCACCCGAGGCGGGTCGACGAGGATTGGGAGGCCGCCGGGGACGCTTCGTCCAGGAGGGCGGTCACGCAGGCCTATCGATCGGGGGAGGCGTATGGGCCCGATTTGGAGAAGGAGCTTCTGGCCCTGCTGCAAAGCGATAGTCCTTTTGGCCGGGCTGGGGAGGGGGTTCGGAGCGCGTCGTTGGGATTCTCGTCTCAAATTGTGTATCTCCCCTATCCGGACCCCCGACGTGCGGCCGATTTTTACGAACGCCATCTGAAGCTCGAGCTTCTGCAGGCCAGCGAGACCCTGCGCCTTTACCGCGTTTCGGACAGCTCTTTGCTGGGGATCGTCCGGGGGCCTAGGGCCGAATGGGGGCGGAGCGACGCCTCGGTGGAGCATCCGGATTCGGTGGCGGTCACGTTGGTGACCGACGACGCGATCGGCTGGCACGATTCCCTGAGGGCCCAGGGAGTTCCGGTGGGAGATTATGCGTTCATGTATCAGGAGAAAGTCCCCTTTCGGCGTTTTCTGATCAACGATCCGGAGGGGTATACCCTGGAGGTTCGGCAGTTCGTGGATGCGGGACCTTCGTAAACTCGAGCGGGAAAGGAAGGGTTTCGATGCGAATTTTGCGAGGGGCGGTTTGTTTGTGCACGGTCGTTGCCTGGGCGGCGTTCGCGGGGGCGGCGTCCGCGGAGGTGGTGCTGAGGGTGGCGCAGATGTCCGACATCAGCACCCTGGATCCTCACAAAGCGGCGGACGCGTATTCGGCCAACGTCATGAGGCAGGTTTACAACGCGCTGGTGCAGCCGGACCCGAACATGGAGTTCAAGGGCGACCTGGCGGAATCCTGGGAGAATCCGGATGACCTCACCTGGCTCTTCCATCTGCGCAAAGGCGTGCTGTTCCACAACGGCGAGGAGTTCACCGCCGACGACGTGAAATTCACCCTGGAGCGGATGCTGGACCCCAAGACGGCCTCTCCCGGCGTGACCCATATCCGGGAGGTCGACAAGGTCGAGGTTGTGGACAGGTACACCGTCAGGATCGTGACGAAGGCTCCCTATGCGCCTCTGATATCGAACCTGGGCCGCTACGAGATGTGCATGCTGAACGAGAAGGCGGTCCGGGAGGCCGGGGAGGACTACGGCAGGCATCCCGTCGGCACGGGGCCGTTCATGCTGGACGTCTGGCGTCCGGGGGATCGGGTGGAGCTGAAGAAGTTCGACAAGTACTTCGAGGGGATGCCGAAGGTCGATCGAATGGTCTTCCGCGGCATTCCGGAGGAGGCCACCCGGGTCATCGAGCTGGAGTCCGGCGGTGTGGACATCTGCATCGACCTCCCGGCTCAGGATTACGCCCGGATCAAGGCCGAGGGCAGGTTCAAGGTCTACGAGAAGCCGAGCATCACCTCGAACTACTACGCGTTCAACGCGCAGGCGACGCCCTTCCAGGACAAGCGGGTGCGCCAGGCGCTGAACTATGCCGTGGACGTCGATGCGCTGATCGATGCCATCTATTTCGGCATGGCGGTGAAGAGCCGCGGTCCCATGACCGAGCAGATCTGGGGCTTCGACGAGACGCTCCCCGAGGACCCGTATCCCTACGACGTGGAGAAGGCCAAGGCGCTCCTCGTGGAGGCGGGCTACCCCAACGGCTTCAAGACGAAGCTTTATTCCAGCACGCAGAGCCAGTCCCGAGCGACTGCGGAGCAGTTTCAGGCCTTTTTCGCCGAGGTGGGAATCGAGGCGGAGGTCGTGTCCCTGGAGTGGGGCGCGTATCTGGCCGAGACCCGCAAAGGGGTGGACGGCATGTTCACCCTGGGCTGGAGCGGAACGGGCGACGCGGACGGCGCGCTCTCCTACCTTTACGATTCCAAGAACATCGGTTCCTCGAACCGCGCCCATTGGGCCGATTCCAAGTTCGACGAGCTGATGGCCGAGGGGCGCCGGACGCTGGACCCCGAGAAGCGCAAGGCCATATACCGAGAGGCCCAGCGCTACTTCAACGAGGAGGTGCCCATCGTCCTGATGCACTCCCGAAAGCTCCTGTGCGGTTCCAGCCCGAAGGTCAACGGGTTTGAGATCTATCCCAACCAGGTCTACCGCCTGTTCAACGTTTCCATGGAGCCCTAGGGGAAAACCCGGCCACCGGCGATTGGCGTTCCTCCATCCCGTTCGGACCCCGGATCCGAGTACGGTCCGTCCGACAGAGCCGCAGGGGGCGTCGGCCCAACTTCGGGATTTCCCGGGTCCGGCCCCTGCGTTTGATTCCTAAAGGGAGAAGCGAGCACATGCTGCGTTATATTTCGAGGCGAATTTTGTTTCTGATACCGGTGTTGATCGGGGTCTCACTCCTGATCTTCTCGATCATTCACCTTGCCCCCGGCGATCCCGCCGAGACCATGCTGGGGCCGAGCGCGACGGCGCAGGACCTCGAGGAGCTGCGGGCTCAGCTCGGCCTGAACGAACCCCTGACGGTCCAGTACCTGTCCTTTATGGCCCGAGCGGTGCGCGGGGATTTCGGCCGCTCGATCCGCACCAACAACCCCGTGCTGGAGGAGATCGTCGACCGGTTCAAGCCCACGCTCGAACTGGCCTCCTGGAGCATGTTGCTGGCGGTAGCGATGGGCATTCCCCTGGGCATCGCCGCGGCCCTTCGGCAGAACACCTGGATCGACACCCTCTGCAACTTCGTGGCCCTTCTGGGCTTCTCGCTGCCGGGCTTCTGGCTGGGGCTGATGCTGATGCTGACGTTCTCCATCATGCTCCCGGTGCTGCCGTCCTCCGGGTACGGGTCCTGGAAACAGCTCATCATGCCGACGATCGTCTTGGGCACGAACACCATGGCGGTCATCGCGCGCATGACGCGTTCGAGCATGCTGGAGGTCATCCGCCAGGACTACGTCCGGACGGCGAAGGCCAAGGGACTGGCCTGGCGGCTCATCCTGTCGCGCCACATCCTCAGCAACGTGCTGATCCCCGTCGTGACGGTCGCAGGGCTCTACTTCGGCAACATGCTGGGCGGGGTCGTGATCACGGAGACGATCTTCTCGATCCCCGGGGTGGGGCGGCTGATCATCGACGCGATCCGCTTCCACGACTACCCCGTCGTCCAGGGGGGCGTCCTGTTTTTCGCGTTCTGTCTGAGCCTCGTCAACCTCGGGGTCGATCTGATCTACGCCCTGCTGGACCCCAGGATCAAGGCCCAGTACCGGGCGGGCTAGGAGGTGCTGTGAACCATGGGAAACGTTCAAACGGCCTCTCCGGGCCGCGTTCGGGAGAGCCGGCAGAGCCGGCTGGGCGAGCTGTGGCGCCGTCTCCGCAGCAACAAGGGGGCCGTGCTGGGCCTCGTCGTCATCCTTTTGCTGACCTTGATGGCGATCTTCGCGCCCTATCTGGCGCCGTACGATCCCAATAAGATGAACTCCGGCCCGAGGCTGGCCCCGCCCTCCTGGAAACATCCGCTCGGGACCGACAACTTCGGCCGCGACCAGCTCAGCCGGATCATCTATGGAGCGCGGATATCCCTCTACGTCGGTTTCATCGCGGTGGGGATCGGGGCTTTCTTCGGCGGCTTCATAGGGGCCGTCGTGGGCTACTATGGGGGCCGAATCGACAACCTCCTGATGCGGCTGATGGACGTTCTGCTCGCGGTTCCGCAGATCATCCTGGCGATCGCCATCGTCGGGGCGCTGGGGGCCAACCTGCTGAACCTGATGATCGCGGTGGGCGTCAGCCAGATCCCGCGCTATGCGCGCATCGTCCGCGCCTCCGCGCTGTCGGTGCGCGGCCAGGAGTTCGTGGAGGCGGCCCGCGCCATCGGGGCCAGCGACCTCCGAATCATCACGGAGAACATCCTGCCCAACTGCATGGCCCCGATCATCGTTCAGAGCACCCTGGGCGTGGCCGCGGCGATCCTCTCCGCAGCCGCCCTGAGCTTCCTGGGGCTCGGCATACAGCCCCCGACGGCGGAGTGGGGGTCCATGCTCAGTCTGGGGCGGCAGTACATGCGCAACGCGCCGCACCTCACCTTTTTCCCGGGACTGGTCATCGCCATGGTCGTCCTGGCCCTGAATCTCTTCGGGGACGGGCTGCGCGACGCCCTCGACCCCCGGCTGCGCCAGTGAGGAGGGCTTTCGGATGTGCGCTTTGCTGAACGTGAAAGATCTGCGTGTGAAATACCGAACGTTCGAGGGGACCGTGCACGCCGTAAACGGCGTCAGCTTCGAGATCGGCGAGAAGGAAACCCTGGGGTTGGTCGGGGAGAGCGGTGCGGGCAAGACCACGACGGCCCTCTCGCTGATGCGCCTGATCCCGTCCCCTCCCGGCATCGTCGAGAGCGGCGAGATCTTCTTCGACGGACGTGCGCTCCATTCGCTCCCCGAGGAGGACATGAAGCAGGTGCGGGGCAACCAGATCTCCATGATCTTCCAGGACCCCATGACCTCGCTCAACCCCGTGCTCACCGTGGGGCTCCAGATTGCGGAGGTGATCGCGGCCCATCAGCGCGTCGGTGCGGCCGAGGCCATGAAGCGGGCCGAGGCCCTGATGGAGAAGGTCCAGATCCCGGGCGCCCGAAGCCGCGAGTACCCCCACGAGTTCAGCGGGGGGATGCGCCAGCGCATCGGCATCGCCATGGCCCTGGCCTGCAACCCCCGTCTGATCATCGCGGACGAGCCCACGACGGCCCTCGACGTGACCGTGCAGGCGCAGGTCATCGAGCTGATCCGCGAGCTCCGCGACGAGATGTCGACGGCCATGATGCTGATCACCCACGACCTCGGCGTCGTCGGGGAGGTGTGCGATCACGTCGCGGTCATGTACGCGGGGGAGATCGTCGAGAAGGGGGAGCTGGAACAGATCTTCGATCGCCCCAAGCATCCCTACACCCGGGGTCTGTTCCAGTGCATCCCCGACATCGAGGAGGAGAACTCGGTCATTCGGCCCATCCTCGGCCTGATGCCGGACCCGTTCAACCTGCCCTCGGGGTGCCCCTTCCATCCGCGGTGTCCCGAGTGCCTCGAGGTCTGCCGCACGGTCCCGCCGCCCTCTTGCGAACGGGACGGACATTTCGTCCTCTGTCATCTCCATGCCGAAGGGGGGACTCGCGGATGAGCGAGCCGTTGCTGGTCGTACGCGACCTGAAGAAGTATTTCAAGGTGGCGGGGGGGACCGTTCACGCCGTGGACGGGGTGTCCTTCTCGCTGAACGAGGGCGAGACCCTGGGGCTGGTGGGGGAGTCCGGGTGCGGCAAGTCGACGACTGGCCGCGTCATCGTCCGCCTGACCGAGGCGACGTCGGGTTCCGTGGTCTACAAGGGCAAGGATGTGCTGGCGCTTAAAGGCGCGGAGATGACGGCCATGCGCAGGGAGATGCAGATCATCTTCCAGGACCCGTTCTCCTCGCTCGATCCCCGCAAGACGCTGGGGGATACGATCGGAAAGCCGCTCTACATCCACAGGGTCGGGACCCGGGCGGAGCGGGAGCGGCGGGTGGAGGAGCTCATGGATTTCGTCGGCCTGAGCTCCAGGCTCTACAACAAGTACCCTCACGAGCTGGACGGCGGACGGCGCCAGCGCGTCGGCATCGCCAGGGCCCTGGCTCTGAATCCCAGCTTCATCGTGTGCGACGAGCCGGTGTCCGCGCTCGACGTCTCGATTCAGGCCCAGATCCTGAACCTCCTGAGCGAGCTTCAGGAGCGTCTGAGGCTGGCCTATCTTTTCGTGTCCCACGACCTCTCGGTGATCCGGCACCTCAGCGACCGCGTGGCGGTCATGTACCTGGGGAAGATCGTCGAGCTGGCCGCGACCCGCGATCTCTTCGTCAGCACCCTGCACCCCTACTCCCAGGCCCTTCTGTCCGCGGTGCCCATCCCCCGCTTGCGGCGGTCGCGGGAAAGGATTATCCTTACGGGTGGGGTTCCGAGCCCGATCGACCCGCCGTCGGGGTGCCGGTTCCGAACGCGCTGCCGGTACGCCTTCCCGCTCTGTGCGGAACAGGAACCCCCTCTGACGGACCGCGGCGGAGGCCACTTCGTCGCGTGTCACCTGGACGCCTGAGGGTGCGAGACCGGACGCGATTGACCGCAATCCCGTCCCTCTCGAATTGTGTGCCGGGCGGAGGGGGTTCCCTCCCGCCCGGGGATGGTTCGGAGCGCCCCAAGCCCTCTCGGGGCGCTTCCGCCTTTCGTGCGACATTTTTGTTTGAAAAGGGGACATCAGATGAACTTCGATGCGACGCGCTACCGATATCCCTCCTGCCGTACCGTGGTGTTCGGCTCCCGGGGCATGGTCGCCACCGGGCAGCCGCTGGCCGCTCAGGCGGGACTGGATATCCTGAAGAAGGGCGGCAACGCCGTGGATGCGGCCGTCGCGACGGCCGCATGCCTGACCGTCGTGGAGCCCACCGCCAACGGGATAGGGGGGGACTGTTTTGCCCTGGTCTGGGCGGAGGGGCGCCTTCACGGGCTGAACGCGAGCGGCCCCGCGCCGGCGTTGGCGGACGCCGATGCCCTGCGCGAGGCGGGGCACGGAGCGATGCCGAAGTACGGCTGGGTGCCCGTCACGGTCCCGGGGGCCCCCGGCGGGTGGGCGGAATTGGTGGGGCGGTTCGGCAGGCTCCCTCTGGCACAGGTGCTGGCCCCGGCCGTCGCCTGCGCATCGGAGGGGTACGCCGTTTCCCCGGTCGCGGCGCGGATGTGGCGGAATGCCTTCAGAAAATACTCCGATCAGTGCCGCGGCGAGGAGTTTCGGAACTGGTTCGAAACCTTCTGCCCCGAGGGGCGTGCGCCAGAGCCCGGGGAGGTCTGGCGCTCTTTGGACCACGCGCGAACCCTCGCCCAGATCGCGGAGAGCGGGGCGAGGGCCTTTTACGAGGGCGATATCGCCGAACGGATCGACGCCTTCTCGGCGCGGTGCGGCGGCTGGCTTCGGGCCACGGACCTGGCCGCCTATCGGCCCGAGTGGGTCGAGCCCCTGTCCGTGAACTACCGGGGCTACGACGTCTGGGAGATCCCCCCGAACGGGCACGGCATCGCGGCTCTCATGGCCCTGAACCTGCTCAAGGGGTTCGACCTGCCGGCCGACCGCGAGAGGCCGGATGTCTACCACCTCCAGATCGAGGCGATGAAACTGGCCTTTGCGGATGCGCTGGCCTATGTCGCCGACCCTCGCTACATGACCTGCACGGCCGGCGACCTGCTCTCCGAGGGCTATGCGGCCGAGCGGCGCAGGCTGATCGGGGCCGCTGCGCTCGACCCCGTCCCGGGGAGCCCGGCGCGGGGAGGCACGGTCTACCTGGCCGCGGCCGACGGGGAGGGGAACATGGTCTCCATGATCCAGAGCAACTACATGGGCTTCGGTTCGGGGCTGGTGGTCCCGGAGACGGGCATCGCCCTCCACAACCGCGGCAACAACTTCAGCCTGGATCCCCGGTCTCCGAACTGCCTGGCCCCCGGAAAGAAGCCCTATCACACGATCATCCCGGGCTTTTTGTCGAGGGGCGGCCGCCCCGTGGGGCCCTTTGGGGTCATGGGGGGCTTCATGCAGCCTCAGGGACATCTCCAGGTGGTCTCGAACCTGGTCGACTTCGGGATGAATCCGCAGGAGGCCCTGGACGCGCCGCGCTGGCAGTGGACGGAGGGGCTTGGCGTTCAGGTGGAGCGGGGGGTATCCGTCGACGTCGCCAGAGGCCTGGCCGACCGGGGGCACGACATCCGGATGATGTACGACCCGACGCCGTTCGGGCGGGGAGAGATCATCGCGAGGACGGTTCACGGCACCCTGGCCGGGGGGACCGAGCCGCGGACGGACGGATGCGTCGCCGCCTGGTGAGGCCGTTTTTCGAAAGGAGTCCTGTTTTTTCATGCAGCGTCTTTGGTCCATCTTTACGCGCTTTTTCAGGATCGGAGCCTTCACCATCGGGGGCGGGATCGTCATGCTGGGGGTCATCGAGTCCGAGGTGCGCGCCACGGGCGAGTTCACGGACGAGGAGATCGCGGACATGATCGTCCTGGCGACGGCCGTGCCCGGCCCTATCGCGACGAACCTCTCCTTTGTGGCGGGCAAAGCCCTGGCGGGATGGCCGGGGGCGTGCGTCGCCGTTCTCGGAACGTCGCTGGCCCCGTTCCTGAGCATCCTCTTCCTCTCCTCGCTCATCCTGAATCATCTCTCGAACCCCTGGATGATCGCCTTCTTCGCGGGCGCCTCCGCGGGGGTCGTGGTGGTGGTCTGGAACGCCCTGTGGAAGATGATCAAGGCCTCGGTGTTCGTCGGCCTGCCCCAGATAGCGGCCTTCGTCGTGACGGCGGCCCTGCTGATCGTCTGGGACGTCCATCCCTTCCTCGCTCTGGGGGCGGGGGCGCTGGTCTCCATCGCCGGGGGTTGGCTGAAAGCGGGCTCCGGGGCCGGATCGGGGAGCCCGTCATGAGCACCCTGGCGATGCTGGTCGCGGTCTTCGCCAAGGTCGCGATGGGGGCCTTCGGCGGAGGGCTCGCGACGATCCCGTTCATCCACCACGAGCTGGTCGTGGTGCGGCCCTGGCTCACGGAGACGATGTTCGCCCAGACCATCTCCCTGGCCCAGATGACTCCGGGCCCCGTGGCCCTGAACTCCGCGACCTTCGTGGGGTACCGTCTGGCGGGTTTTTGGGGCTCGCTTTGGGCCAGCGTAGCCCTCGTGGGCACACCGGTGCTGGTGATCGCGCTCCTGCTGGGGCTGATCGCCCTGGCCTCGGAGGGGATGCGGAGGCACATCGAGGCCTTTCAGAGGGCACTGCGTCCGGCTGTGGCGGGCCTGCTCCTGGTCGCGTTCTACACGCTGGCCCGTCCGCTGATCCCCCGGGACGTCTCCTCCCTGCGGGCGCTCCTGCCCGGGCTGCTTCCGGCGGGACTGGTTGCGGTCTGCTTCGCCCTGTCCCGGCTGCGCATCTTCAAAGCGTATCCGCAGCTCCTGATCTTGGCCTCGGCCGTGGCGGGGCTGTGTCTGAAGGGGCTCCTGCCCTAGGCCCTCGGACCCCTTCGGGGCGCGTTCGGTCCTTCCGCGTTCCGGTCGGGGTGGGGCGGACTTCTATGCCGACGGCGTTTTTTGTGGGATAATTGGAACGCGTAAGGCTCAATCAATTTTCACTGGAGGTGTTGTTTATGGCGACGAAGGTGGCTATCAACGGATTGGGGCGCATCGGACGCATCGTGTTGCGCTGCTGGCTGGAGCGCAGGTTCAAGGACGTCGAGATCGTTGCGCTGAACGATCTGATCCCGCCGGAGGACATGGCGTATTACGTGAAGTACGACTCCACGCACGGCAAGGCTCCCTTCGAGGTCAAGGCGGATTCGGAAAGCCTGACGCTGGATGGGGTCCGCATCCCGATGTTCGCGGAGAGGGATCCTGCGGCCCTGCCGTGGAAGAAGCTGGGCGTCGACATCGTGATGGAGTGCACGGGGCGCTTCACCAAAAAGCCCGATGCGATGAAGCACGTGGAGGCCGGGGCCAGGCACGTCATCATCAGCGCTCCCGCGGAGGGCGTGGACCGGACGATCGTCCTGGGGGTGAACGAGAAGGACTTCGACCCCAAGGCCGACATCGTCGTCTCCAACGCCTCCTGCACCACGAACTCCCTGGCCGCGGTCACGAAGGTCATGCACGAGACGTTCGGGATCGAGAACCTGCTGGCGACGACCATCCATGCCTACACCTCCACCCAGTTCCTGGTCGACACGCCGCAGAAGGGCGGCGGGCGCAAGGGACGCGCGGCCGCAGTATCGCTGGTTCCGGCCTCCACGGGCGCGGCCAAGGCGATGGTTCCCCTCTTCCCGGACCTCAAGGGCAAGATGGACATGATCGCCGTCCGCGTGCCCACGATCGACGGCTCGCTGACGGACGCCAATTACCTGCTCAAGAAGTCCGTGACCCTCGAGGAGGTCAACGGGACGCTCAAGAAGGCCGCCGAGGGACCGCTGAAGGGCATCGTGGAGTTCTGCGAGGATGAGATCGTCTCCGTCGACATCATCAGCAACCCGCATTCCAGCATCGTGGACGCCCCCTCCACCAAGGTCCTGGAGGGCAAGCTGGTCAAGCTGATGCTCTGGTACGACAACGAGTTCGGCTACTCCAACCGGATGCTCGAACTGGCCGCCTACATGGGCAGCAAGGCTTAGCCCCCTCCGGGAACATCTTTCCTGGAACAATCGAGAGCGGCCCTCGGGGCCGCTCTCACGTTCTGTGGCTTTTCTCCGTCACGCAGAGGCGTCTCGTATGGCGGCCGGCGGGAGGAGCAAAAGGATGGGCAAACGCTTGATGTTTTCCTTGCTTTTTTCGTGTGCCTTACCGCCTCGAGCGTCGCCCGGTCGTCGCCCCTGGCGGCAGATCATGCAAAAGGCCGGAAGGATCGCGCCCTTCCGGCCCCTCTGGGATCCGCGATACGTTCAGTTCCCCGTGCCGCCCCTCAGGGGATTGCGCCACAGAAACTGCTGGCTCGAGGCCGTCGCTCCGCTCAGCGGGATCTCGACCCAGCCCCAGGGAGTGACCAGGACGAAGCGCAGGATGATGCCCTGGCTGGCCAGGGCGTCCACATGCGCGGCGTAGCGCATCGTGTCCTCGAAGATGAAGGTGTCGCTGATGATCCACACGCGCTTGCAATGGCTGCGGTTGAAGAGCGCGGCGTAGTCGATCGCGGTCCTCAGGCCGCTCTCGTAGTCCGGCGGGGTCATGCTGACGACGATGACGTCGGGCCTGCCCTCGGGACGCCGCGTGTTGGGGATCAGGTCGACGTACTGCTCCAGGCTCTCCAGCCGCTCGAAAAGCCGTTCGATGTCCACCTCGCCGTTGTCCTCGAACATCGCCGTGACGGGGTCCATGCCCCGTTCCGCCGGGGCGTTCATCGTGTCGAGCATCCATTTCTGCACGCGGCTCAGAGCCTCGAGGATATACTGCGGATACGCCGTCTCGGATATGGCCGACAACAGGTCCTTTACGGTCAGTTCCTTTTTGGGGTCCTTATTTTCGGGATTCATGACTTACCTCCAGACAACCCGGACTCTATTCGACCTTGGGCTTGACTACGAAGTATAGCACAGCTCGGCTGAGGGGGCCTGCATCAAAATACGTGTCTAGGAAAGAAATCCCTTGGCGGCTATGAGAAGGGTGCCGACCACGGTGGACAGGAGCGTGTGGCGTTCGCTGGTCCACAGGACGCCCGCGGCAAAGGGGCCGGCGATACGCCCGCCCGGCCAGCCTTTGGGGAGAAAGGCCCCCGTCCTTCGCCGGTACGCCCGGTATTCGTCCCCGAACCTCTCGAGCAGAAAGGACTCCTCGTGGGGGACGATGAGCAGCCCGTAGACGACGATGAAGGAACCGAGGAACAGCACGGTGGCCCAGGGACCGGACATCAGTCCCCAGCCCAGTCCGATAAGGCCGTTCCCGAAGTAGAGGGGGTTGCGCATGAAGGCGTAGGGGCCCCAGGTGGCCAGACGCTCGGCGCCGACGGCCTCGCCGCGGTAGCGGCCGATGCAGCCCACGGCCCAGAACCTCCAGGACTGGCCCAGCAGGACGAAGGGCAGCCCCAGCAGGAAGGAACGTACCGTCGGGCGGGCGAGAAGGAGGATGAGGACGAAGAGAAGCGTCCAGATGCCTCCCCGCAGCTTAAAGACTTTTCGGCGAAGCTCCTGCATCGGACCGGTCCCGCTTGATCTCGTCCTTGACGGCCTCCGCCTCGGGCGAAGCCCCCTGATAGAGGTCCTCGGAGACGCCCCACCCCAGCATGCGGACCACGACGACGACCCCCATGAAGATGGAGATGTACTCCGTGAAGAAACGCCAGATGATGGCCATGATCCCCGCCATGTTCCAGGGCATCAGGGTGCCGAAGAGCAGCGCGCCGCCGCTCTCGGCGACGCCGCTGGCGCCGGGGGTGGGAACGAAGTAGAGCACGAACATGAACACGGCCTGGGTCGCCAGGGTCTGGGTATAGCTGTAGGGAAGTCCGACGGAGCTCATCAGGATGGGCAGGACGGTGAAGACCGAGAGCAGGTGCAGGATGGAGAGCGCCACGGCCAGCAGCATCCAGCCCTTTCCGGAGTCGAAAGCCAGTTTGAAGTTCAGGATGTAGTTGTCCACCTCGCGGTCCAGCCACTGAAAGCACCCGATCACGCGGCGGTTGGACTTCACCAGGTTGAGCCTCTTCATCCAGAGGATCGTGATCTTGCCCAGCCGCTTGAGGGCGTTCGGGCGGAGGATGGTGAAGAGGATGAACATCCACGTGCAGCTGATGACGATGAAGACGTAGAAGACGAGCCCCTTGAGAAAGGGGCTGGCCTTCAGGATGGAGGGGTCCAGGAAGAGGGCCGTAGGGACGACGATGCTGAGGATCAGTACGGTCAGCATCGTGCGGATCAGGGTGATGGCGATGCCCTTGCCGATCGGGACGCCCCTTTTGTAGAGGACGTAGACCTGAAAGGGGCCGCCTCCGCTCTGCATGGGGGTGACCGCGCTGCCGAAGTAGTTCAGCCAGGTGAGCACGAGTCCCATGGAGAGGGGAACCCGTTCCTGGGCCGCGTAGGAGAGCGCGCAGAATCGCCCCGCGTCGCAGAGCCAGGAGAAGAATACGACCCCGAGGGCTCCCAGGAGCATGAGCTTGTTCGCCGAGAGCAGGGAGCGCACCGTATCGTGGTCCACGCTTTTGGCGATGATGACGGCGTTGGCCCCGAAGGCCAACAGGACGAAGATGATCAGACCTTTACGCAG
Organism: Fretibacterium sp. OH1220_COT-178; assembly: GCF_003860125.1. Lineage (NCBI taxonomy): Bacteria > Thermotogati > Synergistota > Synergistia > Synergistales > Aminobacteriaceae > Fretibacterium > Fretibacterium sp. OH1220_COT-178. The sequence goes on from NZ_RQYL01000006.1 coordinate 15,443, forward strand.
GGACAAATTGAACTTCCTCCATAACGACGAGAGCGCGAGTGCTCGTCCTTGTATTTTTCGAAGATGCGGCTTTTCTCAAAAGGCGGTTACTGTGGGGTTGCGCGGCTTTGAGCGAGACGCCCGAGGTTGGCGGCGAGCGCCTCGATGTTCGGGAGCAGTTCCTGGCGCAGGGCCAGGGCCATCTCCGGATACCTTTTTTCGCCCATCAGGCCGATAAGGCGGTTCAGGGCGTTCAGGAGCCCCTCCCGTATCGCGTGCTCCTCCGCTTCGGGGATGAGCTCCGCGGTCAGGGCCGTGCAGCGTTCGTAGATTTTCAGCGTCCAGTCCAGGCCGTCCATGGCCTCCGACAGTTGGGACCGAGCCCTGGACGTCTCGCCCTGCTCGAAATGGCCGGCGATATCCTCGATCCCCCTCCTCAGGCGGGGGATGTATGCCAGGGCCTCCTCGAGGGACTCCCGGACCAGAAGACGAACCGGGGCCAGGGTGAAATGTGCCGCCAATCCGCCCGACAGACCGAGAAACGCCTCCTCGTCCATCTCCACGCCGTCGACGCGAAGCCCCGTGACGACATGGCCGGAACGGGCGGCGTCCGCCTTGACGGCCTCCATGATTTCGAGGGCTGTCGCCGAGGAGGGCAACTCGGGGTGTTCCCGCCCGTCGATCCATACCTTCATCCATGAACCCCCTGTCCCGAGTTTTCGAAAGAGGAATTGGCCTTCCCAAACGGCTCCCCATCCCGCAACGGGATGGGGAGGTCGAGTGCCATACTCTTTTAAGGAACTTTCTTTTTGTATTCTAACACACAAACGGCCGTGCGCAGGGGAACGACCCCTCCCGAAACGGGGAGGCGGCGGAAAACGTTTCGCCTCCCTCCGCCGGGCTCATGTCCGCCGCCGCCGATGCCGATACTAATACGGGTTATAATGGAGTATCGACGGCGGGGCGACGTTTTTCTCCGCCGGAGGACAGGAGGTCTTTGTATGGCGGACATGTCCATATCGGGTATCGCGTCCGGGGTCGACTGGGACGGGATGATGGCGAAGATCCTCGAGAGGGCCAAGAAACCCGCGTACGTGATGTTGGAGAAGCGGGATACGCTCGAGCGCAAGAAGAGCCTGTTCGAGGAGTTCCGGATCGCGCTGCAGAAGTTGAACAGCACCCTGTCCCCGCTCAAGCTTCCGTCGACGTACAAGGCGAAGGGGATAGAGATCGAACGCACCGACAGGAGCGGCTCCCACAAGGGCGTTTTGACGGCTGCGGTCAACGCGGATGCCGCGGTCAACGTCTACGACCTCGAGGTCCTGAAGCTGGCCAAAAGCCAGGTTCAGCGTTCCAATGCCTTCACCGGGAACCTGGGAGGGGCGTTTACCGGCCCCCTGAGCGGGTTGAGCCAGTCGGCCTTCTGGGTCCATATCGGCGGAAGGAAGCTGCGCATCGAGGTGAACGCTGTGGACACGCTGGAGTCCCTGGCCAAGCGCATCAATACGGCCCTCAAGACCCAGCGGCCGCCGATGGGCGTGACGGCGTCCGTGGTGGACAACAAGCTGATCCTGAAGAGCGACGCCACCGGACTGGGCAAGGACACCCGGAAGGTTGCGATGACGCGCTCCTCCGGTGCGTATGACCTGCTGGAGGCTCTCGCCGTCGACCCGTCTGGAGAGGTCGTCATCAAGAGCAAGGACGGCAGCAAGACCTGGAAGCACGGCGTGGACTTCGACATCGTGGCCGGAAACCAGATCCGCTGGCGCGACCACGAGCCGCAGACCGTCCCCGCCGGGGCGACGTACCAGGTAAAGTACAAGGCAGTGAAGGACGACGTCTATAAAAACGACAAGGTCCTGCGCGGAACCGGCGATACGGATGAGGCCGCGCTTCCCTTCGTCCCCGGGGCCCCCGCGAACGTGAAGATCACGAGCGGTTCGGGCGCCAGTACCGTCGCCTACACCCAAAACGTCGATTATGTCCTGGACGGAAAGAACGTGCGGTGGCTGACGTCCAATCGCCCTGCTGCCGGGAGCGATTACACGGTGACGTACACCGTGCCCGACGGAGGCGAGACCTTCACCCTCAACATCGGCCGCGGCGCCGATGACGTGATTGCGGGGTCGGCCTACGCGGACTTCGCCTCAGGCAGGTCCGTCATCCGACAAGGCGGCAAAACCTATGTGCAGGGCGAGGATTTCGACATCGTCAGCGACGGAAGCAGCCCCGCCAAGGCCGTGGTGCGCTGGCGGCCCGAGGCGGCCTGGAGCGCGCCCGCGCCGGGTACAAACTACGATCTGGAACTGACCAAGGCCGACGGGACGGTGCAGGCTTTTAACAACGAAAAACGAGCAAACACAGATAAGGTCACCATGAGCGAGTGGGGGTTCATCACGGCGCACGGTCACATCCTTGATGATGCCACTTATGCTTATGGGGGCAACTCCGTTACGTTCGGGGCCGGGAGCTTTTCGGTCGTGCCTTCCCCATCCCAACCGGGAGCGGATAATTTCACCCTCACCTGGTCCCAGCCCTCGACCCCGCCCGTCCCGCGCGATGTCCCCCGTTACGGCGACGAGTACACGGTGGAGTACACCTCACCGAAGAACACCTTCACCCTGTCGGACGACGGGGCCGGGATCCTGAGCGCCCTGGGGCTGGACCTCAAGGACGCGGAGCACTTCACGGCCGCCGAGGATGCGGAGATGATCCTGGACGGGGAGAAGGTGACGCGCTCGTCCAACAAGATCGGCGCGGACTACGGCAACGAGCTGATCAAGGGGATGGCGATCGAGCTGAAGGGCCCGGGGCGGGTCTCCCTGGACGTGTCCCACGATCTGGAGGCGTCCGTCAAGGCGATCCAGGCCTTTACCGAGAGCTACAACGACGTGATGAAGTGGATCAACGTCAAGTCCACGGAAAAGGCGGTGGACGAGTCCAAGAAGGCCAAACTCCCCTCGGACGACTTCCGCATGAAGTGGGGTCTGCTCTTCGGCAACTCGATGTTGCGCGACGCCAAGGGCCGGATGCGGCGGTCCGTCACTCAGACCTACGTCCACACCTTCAAGCAGCGCAAGAGCAGGGACTCCATCTACGGGACGATGGAGCAGAACGGGCTGAAGGGCACCGATACGCTGCGCATCACGGTGGGAGCCCGCGTCGCCGACATCACGGTCGGGCCGGGGGACACGCTCGAGTCCATCGTGGAGAGGATCAACGACAAATCCAAGGACGGCGAGGCCAGTGCGCTGCACTACGATCCCGACGGCCGGGAGTACCCGACCCCCTTTGTCAAGGCGTCGGTCTCGGACGGCCGGCTGGTGATCGACGCGGGGACGGACCGCCCGGTCCGGGTGGCCGGCAGCGCCGTCCTGAAGGCCGTGGGCATGGACTACACCTATACGGGGCTCTATCAGGTCGGGCTCAAGACCACCGCCACGGACTTCGGAAAGAGCGGCGAGCTCGAGTTCAGCTCGCAGGACTTCATGAAGGCGATGACGCGGAACCCCGAGGAGGCGATGGACGTGATGCTCGCCTTCGCGCAGGACATGCAGACGTTTGCGGACGGGATGCTCCGGAACAGCGCCGCCAACCCCCTGACCGGAGAGGGGGCCGTCAGGGGCTCCGTCGTGCGGGAGATGGACGGCATCGACTTGCAGGTCAAGTCCATCGACAAGTACCTGGCGTCCTTCGAACAGCGCCTCCAACTGAAGAAGGAGACGCTCTTCAAACGCTTCTCCGAGGCGGAGCGCAACCTGGCCAAGCTGATGCAGCAGGCCAGCTGGCTGTCGAATGTCACGGCCCAGCTTCAGGGCGGGGCCGGGAGGGGCGCGCAGCAGTAGCGTTCCGGGGCGCGGCCGCTTGTCCCGATCCGGGCGAGCTTCCGTCAGGGAGCTCGCCCTTCGTCGTATGTCGTGCTCTGCCGTCCGGCGTTCTTCAGGGGAACGTTACGCCCTTCTGTGCTATGATTATGCGCGCCGGAGCGTTTGCGTTTCGGCGCGGAGGTGCGATCTTGACTTCAAACGGAGAGAACGGGGCCGGCGGGAAATGCGCCGGCGGCAAAAAGCATTATTTCGACGAGATCGTCGAGCTGATCGAGCGTCTGAGGGCCCCCGGAGGGTGTCCCTGGGACCGGAAGCAGACCTTGCCGGACCTGCGGACCTGCATCACGGAGGAGGCCTACGAGCTGGCCGAGGCCATCTCGGATCGGGATATGGACAAGGTGCGGGAGGAGTCCGGCGACCTGCTGCTGCAGGTCGTCTTCGTCGCCTCTCTGGCCCGGGAGCACGGGGATTTCGGGATGGAGGACGTCGTGCGGACGATCTGCGACAAGCTGATCCGGCGCCATCCCCACGTGTTCGGGACGACGGAGGCCAGGGACAGCGACGAGGTGCTGAAGAACTGGGAGAGCATCAAACAGGAGGAGCGCCGGGAGCGGAAGGAGGATCTCTCGGTCCTGGCCGGCGTGCCCTCGGGCCTGCCGCCGCTTCTGAAGGCCCACAGGATGCAGGGCAAGGCGGCTCACGTCGGGTTCGACTGGCCCAGGGGCGACTCCGCGCCTCTCTTCGACAAGCTGAACGAGGAGGCCGCCGAGCTGCGGGAGGCCGTGGTGCGCGGGGATGCCGACGCCGTGGAGGACGAGCTGGGGGATCTCCTGTTCATGACCGTTAACCTGGCGCGGCATCTGGACGTCAATCCGGATGCGGCCCTGTCGCGGGCCTGCTCCAAATTCGCGGGGCGCTTCCGTCACGTGGAGGCGCTGGCGGCGGAGCGCGGCGTCCGCCTGGAGAACTGTTCCCTCGAGGAGCTCGACGCTCTCTGGGAGAGCGCCAAGAGCCGGACGAGGGCCATATAGCTATATAATACGGACAGAGGGGGCCTTGGGCCGACGGCCCGGGGCGATCGAGGAGCGACGGAGGATGGAAATGACGGAAAAGAGGGGCGAGGGGGCGCCGCAGGCGGCCCCCGAGGTGGGCAAGACGGGCCGAAGGGCCCGCATCATGGAGACGGCGCTCAGGGACGCGCATCAGTCCCTCATCGCCACGAGGATGAGCACGAAGGACATGATCCCCGTCCTCGAGCAGATGGACGAGGTGGGGTACTGGGCCCTTGAGATGTGGGGCGGCGCGACGTTCGACAGCTGCATGCGCTTCCTGAACGAGGACCCCTGGGAGCGGCTGCGGATCATCCGCTCCCGCATAAAAAACACGAAGCTGCAGATGCTGCTTCGGGGGCAGAACCTCGTGGGCTATCGGCACTACGCGGACGACGCGGTGCGGGAGTTCGTGAAACGCGCCGTGGGCAACGGCATCGACATCATTCGGGTGTTCGACGCCCTGAACGATCTGAGAAACATGGAGGTCGCGGCCGACCAGGTGAAGCGGGAGGGGGCACACCTCCAGTTGTGCATCTCCTACACGCTCTCGCCCGTCCACACCCTGGAGGCCTTCGCCGAGATGGCCCTGAAAATGGCGGGCATGGGGGCGGATTCGATAGCGATCAAGGACATGGCGGGGCTTTTGAACCCCGTGGACTGCGTTCGGCTCGTTCGCGCCATCCGTGCGCGCACGGACCTGCCGATCCAGCTTCACAGCCATTACACCAGCGGGCTGGCCTCCATGACCTACTATGCGGGGCTCGAGGCGGGGGCGGATATCGTCGACACGGCCATCTCCCCCTTTTCGATGGGCACCAGCCAGCCGCCCACGGAATCCCTGGTCGCGGCGCTGGCGGGGGGCGGTCTGGACACGGGGATCTCCCTGGACAAGCTGGTTCCCGTGGAGGAATACTTCAAGACGCTCCGCGACAAATACAAGGACCTGCTTCCGGATATCGGTGGGGTGGACATCAACATCCTGCGCTATCAGATCCCGGGCGGCATGTACTCGAACCTCGTGAACCAGCTGAAGGAGCAGAAAGCCCTGGACAAGCTGGAGGATGTGATGAACGAGATTCCGGTGGTGCGCAAGGCCATGGGGTATCCGCCCCTGGTCACCCCCACCAGCCAGATCGTCGGGACGCAGGCCACGCTGAACGTCCTGACGGGCCAGCGCTGGAAGGTGATCCCCAAGGAGGTCAAGCAGTATTTCCTGGGCTACTACGGGACCGCCCCGGCGCCCCTGGATCCCGAGGTTCAGAAACTGGCGATCGGGGACGAGGAGCCCATCACCTGCCGGCCCGGAGAGAAGATCCCGGCCGAGATGGAGGAGGCCCGGAAGGCCGCGGACGCTTGGGCCCTTCAGCCCGAGGACGCGCTGACGTGGATCATGTTTCCCCAGGTCGCCAAGGACTTCCTGCCGCGGAAGTACGCGCGTCTCACGCATCGCGACGTGGGGTTCGACGATTTTGTGGAGGGGGCGGCCTACCCCGTCTGATACCGGACTACGGAGGAGAATAAGAGCGTAATGGGAGAGGAATCGGTGGAGCGGAGGAACGGGCCGCTTCGCAGCTTCGAGGATGTTGAAATTGCGGGGGACGGGGCTCTGGCGCGGCTTCTGGGGCTGCACGATGAAAATATCGAGGTCATAGAGGCGCGTTACCCCGTCTCGCTCGCCGTGAATGGGGCTGGGGTTCGGGTCTCGGGGCCCGATGCCGAGCCGGTGCGCATCGTGGCGCACCTGTTGCGTCAGCTTGCGGTCGTGGCCGCCAGGGGGCACGAGGTGCGGGGCGCCGATGTCCGGCATGCCATGGACGCCCTGGCGGAGGGGCGGGAGATCAAGCTGGACGCCCTGTATTCCGAGGTCGTCTGCGTGACGGCGCGGGGCAAGCCCATACGGGCCAAGACCGTCGGGCAGAGGGCCTATATCCAGGCCATGCGGGACAACGACATCCTTTTTGCCGTGGGCCCTGCGGGGACGGGAAAGACCTATCTGGCGGTCTGCGAGGCCGTGTCCATGCTGAAGGAGGGGCGCGTGAACCGCGTCGTCCTGGTGCGTCCGGCGGTCGAGGCCGGGGAGAGCCTCGGGTACCTTCCGGGGGATCTCAGGGAGAAGGTGGAGCCCTACGTCCGGCCTCTCTACGACGCCTTCTACGAGCTTCTCTCCCCCGAGCGGTTCGCCCGCTACGTGGACAAGGGGGTCATCGAGATCGCGCCCCTGGCCTATATGCGCGGACGGACGCTCAACGACAGCTTCATCATCCTGGACGAGGCCCAGAACACGACCCCCGAGCAGATGAAGATGTTCCTCACCCGCCTGGGCTTCGGCTCCAAGGCCGTGGTGACCGGCGACATCACTCAGGTGGACCTCCCGCAGGGGCGCCCCTCGGGGCTCAACAGCGTGAGGACGATCCTGAAGGGCATCGAGGGGATCGGTTTCTACGATCTCACGGGGGCCGATGTGGTCCGTCACGAGATCGTTCAGAAGGTGGTTCAGGCCTACGACCGTTATGAAAAACGCATTTCTTGACCGCCTGCGCGCTCCGTTGGGGGCTGTCTCCCAGGAGCGCCGAAGGGCTTATGTCCTGTCCGTAGCCCTGCTGTTGGCCGTGGGGCTTTCCCTTGTGATGATGGAGTGGCTCTACATCCGCAACAAGGGGTACAGTTTCGCCCAGGGCTCGCCCTCCCCCCAGACCTACCGGGTCATCTCCCCCGTGAAGTACGAGGACCACTCGGCTACGGGGGCTCTTCGCGAGATGGCGAAGGAGGGGGTGGCCGGCGTCGTGGTACGGGACGTCGCGGCCCGGGACCGGATGAAGAAACGCCTCGAGGAGCTTCGGATCGTTCGGGATCCCAAGGATCCTCAGGTGCTCTCCTATATGCCCGCTCCACTTCTGGATGCCGTGATGGCTCTGCTCGAATCCGACCGCGACCGTATTTTGGGCCTGGCCGCCAGGGTCGGGGACGCTTATTTCGCGCGTCTGGCGTCCGGAGATGTCCTGGGGGGCAGCGGGGCGGGGGCCGCCCTGCTCTGGGACGAGATCGGCAAACAGGTCGGCGCGGTGGAGGATGCGAACCTGATCTACCAGATTCTGACCCGGGTCAGCGACTCCGGCTACAGGCTCGATCCCGAGCTGACCTCGGCCGTGAGGCAGAGTGCGGAGCGGCGGATACCGGTCATCGAACGCCAGCTGGAGCTGGGGGACGTCATCGTCGAGCGCGGGGAGCTCGTCTCCCCTCAGGCGGCCGGCCTGCTGAGGCTTCAGGGCTACACGGAGGACGCCTTTCCCGTCACCCAGGTGGTCATAGTGTTCCTCCTGGTGTTGATCCTGCCGCTTTGGCTCGAGATTCCGGCCCGCGAGGCGGAGGACGATCGCCCCTCCTGGGAGTGCGTCGTCTTCGTCATCTCGGTCGCCTGGATCTGTCAGATGTTCGCCGTGCAGCTGCGCATGGCCGGAGCCGGGATTCTTCCCTCCGTCATGCTGGCGTATCTCTGCATGCCGCGCTCCTTCGCCTTCAACGCCTCCCTGGCGGGCACGGCGTCCGGGGTGTTCATCATCGCCGGGCTCTCCGTCTACGACCTCCTTCTGCTCCTCTCCATGGGCTTCGTCGCCTCGATGGCGGGGTACTTTTTTCTGCGCCGCATCGAGTCCCGGGAGGCCCTCAGCCGCCGCGTGGTGCTTCTGGCCCTTTTCCTCAGCCTGACCCGGCGGGTGATCCTCTGGATTCAGGGGGTCCCCCTGACCTGGGAGTCCTTCAGCCTTTTCGTGCCCGTAGGGTCCTTTTGGACGGAGACGGGGCCGCTCCTGCTTTTGGACATCCTGGTGGCGCTTCTCGTCGCGGCCCTGCTTCCCATGGTGGAACGCTACATCGGCGTTCTCTCCATCCTTCGCCTGCGGGAGCTCAGCCATCCCTCCGGCCCCCTGCTGCGCAAGCTCCAGCGGGACGCGCCGGGGACCTATCAGCACTGCCTCGCGATCGCGACTCTGGCCGAGTCCGTGGCGCTCGAACTGGGGATGAACGAGAACCTGATGAAGGCGGGGGCGTATTATCACGATATCGGCAAGCTGCGGCGCCCGCAGTTCTTCGTGGAGAATCAGGGAGGGGGGCTCAACGTCCACGACGGGATGTCGCCGACGCTCTCGGCTCTGACCATCCTGTCTCACGTCCGGGATGGTCTGGAGATGGCCCGGGAGTACGGCCTGCCCAAGAGGATACGGGACTTCATCGCGGAGCATCACGGCACCGCCTGCATCCGTTACTTCTACAACAAGGCCAAGGCCGAGGCCAAGGGGAAGGCGGACGAGGAGAGGGTCGAGTGGTCGGATTTCTGTTACCCCGGCCCCAAGCCCCGCTCCCGGGAGACGGCGCTCCTGATGATCCTGGACTCCATGGAGGCCGCGCTCCGCAGCGAAAGTCTGGGGCGGGAACTCCTGAAGGCGGACGCCAAGGCGCCGCCGCCGAGGGAGGGGAACTCCGGCAGGAGCCAGGCGGTCATGGCCCTGAAGAAGGTCATCGATCAGGTGATCGCCAGCAAGATCGGCGAGGGACAGTTCGACGAGGTCAACTTTACGCTGAGGGACCTCACCCGTATCAAGGAGGCCCTTCTCAAGGTCCTGCTCTCCATGCACCATACGCGGCAGGTCAAGAGGATCGAGCGCCGTGGTGAGCCTGAGCCGGCGAGAAAGGCCGAGTCGGCGGCACCCGCAGGGGGGGACGATGCCTCAAAGGGCGGGGCCGGGGAAGCGTAAGGGGTTGCCGTGTCCCCGCTCCGTCCGGGCGGACGTGGGCAAGGGGGGCGTCAGTTGCTTTGCTGCGTAAAGAAACCCCGAACGGCGGGGACGGCGCAGTCATTTTTATGGTATCTGGGAGGGTTTGGGTTTTGAGATTAGAACTGCATGTCGATGTCCCCGAGGATGGGGAACCTCAAAGTCCGGTTCCGTTATCCGCTTGGGAGGCTTTTGCGCGCGTTCTCGAGGACGAGCTGTCCTCTCTGTGCCCCGACACTGCCCGCTATGAGGCGGCGGAGCTCTCGGTGTCCCTGATGGGGCCCGAGGAGATCCGGGCCGTCAACAGGGATTATCGGGAGCGGGACGAGGCCACGGACGTGCTGTCGTTCCCCCTATGGGAGGAGGAGGGACGGTTCGTTCCGGAGGCCATGACGGAGCTGCTGCCCCTGGGGGACATCCTGATCTGCCCGGAGGAGTTGGGGCGCCTGCACGGCGGGCTGTCCTCCGATGAGGTGCTGTGCCTTGTTCTGGCGCACGGTTTTCTCCATCTGCTGGCCTGGGACCACGACACCGAGGAGCGGGAGGCGGCCATGTGGGCCCGTCAGGATGCCATCAAGCGGCGTCTTTTGAATGCGCTGCGGGAGGCCCTTTAGATGGAGACCTTCTCCGCCCAATCCCTGTTGCCCCTGTTGAAGAACTGCCTGTGGTTCGTCGTCCTGTTTGCGCTTTCGGCCTTCTGCAGTGCCTCGGAGACGGCCATCACGACGACCGGTCGCAGCAGGCTCATGCTGCTTCAGGAAAAACGTCCGTTTCTGCGTTCCCTCTTCCAATGGCTGATCGACGACGTGCAGGAGGCCCTGACGGTCTGTCTCGTCGCGAACAACGTCGTCAATATCGCGGCCAGCACGCTGGCGGCCAGTCTGGCGCTTCAGGTCTTCGGCGAAAGGGCCCTGGTCTACGTGGTGCCCATCATGACCGTGCTGGTCGTCATCTTCGGGGAGATCCTGCCGAAGAGTGCGGCTATGGTCAATGCCGACGGGGTGCTCGTCCTCGTCACCCCCGTCCTGCGCCTTCTCGGCTTCCTGATCGCGCCTTTCGTCTGGTTGATGAAGCGGTGCGTCGCCCTGATCGGGGTCCTGTTCCGCCTGAATCTGCGTCCTCAGCATGTCTTCGTCACTCGGGAGGAGATCGAGCAGGTGGTCAAGATCGGGGAGCAGAGCGGGGCGCTCGAGGCGGTGGAGCGGCGGATGATCGACGGCATCATCGACTTCGAGGAGACACGGGTGCACGAGGTCATGGTCCCGCGCATGGATATGGTGACCCTAGAGGCCTCGGACTCCCTGAGCGAGGCCATGGAGGTCTTCATCGAGCACGGGCACTCCCGGCTGCCGGTCTACGAGGAGAGCCTGGACAACATCGTGGGGATCCTCTACGTCAAGGATACCCTGAAGCACCTCGTGGGGGCCGAGCTGGGCCAGACCGTGGGGAGCCTGATGCGCAAGCCGCTCTTCGTGCCCGAGACGATCCGCACCGTGGAGCTGCTGGAGACCATGCGGCGGGATCACGTCCACATCGCCGTCGTCGTCGACGAGTACGGCGGCGTCGCGGGGCTGGTGACGATGGAGGATATCCTCGAGGAGATCGTAGGGGAGATCCAGGACGAGTACGATCAGGAGGCCCCGGACATCCTGGAGCTGGAGGGCGGAGCCTACCTGGTCCGGGGGACCACGGGGCTGGAGGACCTCAGCGAGGCCCTGAACTGCCCCTTCGAGTCCGAGGATGCGGAGAGTCTGGCCGGACTGGTGCTCCTGCTGGCTGGAGGCTTTCCCAAGGTCGACGACGAGTTCGTCTACCGCGACTGGCGGATCCGGGTGGTCGACCTGGAGGACCACCGCATCAAGGCTCTCAGGCTCGAGCCCGCGGGTTCCTCGCGGGACGACTGACGAGGGGAGGGGAACGCGATGGACGAGACACGGAACGATATGAGGACGGGGTGTCCCCGCGGTGCGGAGGACGCTTGGGATATCCCGGGCGCGTCTCCTCGGGACCTGTTGGACCGGGCCCGCGAGGCGGCCTCCCGGGCCTACGCGCCCTACTCCCGGTTCCGGGTGGGGGCGGCCCTGCTCTTTGCGGACGGGACTGTCCTGATCGCCTGCAACGTGGAGAACGCCTCCTACGGATTGTCGATGTGCGCCGAGCGCAGCGCGATCTCGGCCATGGTCGCCCAAGGGCTCAGGGAGCCCGTGGCCGTTGCCGTCGTGGGGGCACGAGGTGAGGACTTCTCCCAGCCCTGTCCGCCCTGCGGGGCCTGCCGTCAGACTCTGATGGAGTTCAACCCCGACATGAGGGTGGTGCTGGCCTCGCCCGAGGGGCCCGTTGTCCTCCGCGTCCGCGAGCTCCTGCCCCATTCGTTTCCGATGGAGAGGGTTCTCCCTTGAGCGAGGAGCTCGGGCGCGCGCCGGAGGGCGCCGGAAGGACGATGCGCTGCGGCGTGGTCGCCCTGGCGGGGCGCCCCAACGTGGGGAAGTCCTCGTTGGTCAACGCGCTGCTGGGTGCCCGGGTGTCGATCGTCTCCCCGAAGGCCCAGACGACCCGAAACGCTGTCCGCTGCATCTACAACGACGATCGCGCGCAGATCGTCTTCACGGATACCCCGGGTCTGCATCGGCCCAAGGACAAGCTCGGTCGGTCCCTCACGGAGGCCGCCGAGGACGCCCTGGAGGGGGCCGACGTGGTCTGCTGGCTGGTCGAGGCGGGGGATCGGAAGCTCAGGCCCGAGGATGCCGAGGTTTTGAGGGTCCTCTCCGTTGTTTCCCGTCCGGTCGTCCTGGTGGTGAACAAGGCCGACGAGCACGATCCTCGCGGGGCCCTCGAACTGTATGGGGACCGGCTTCGTTTCGCCGGACGCATTGTCGTCTCCGCCAGGAAGAGGCGCAATCTCGACGCCCTGATCGAGCTGCTGCTTCCGCTCCTGCCCGAGGGAGTGCCTTGGTACGATCCCGATATCCTGATCGACGGCACGGAGCGCTTCATGGCGGCCGAGACGATCCGCGGCCGCGTTCTGGCGTTGCTGAGGGACGAGGTGCCCCACTGTGTGGCGGTGGAGATCGACGAGTACAAGAGCCCGGAGGAGTACCCCGACAGGAAGCGGCTCTACATCCGGGCGTCCCTGATCGTGGAGACGGCGGGGCAAAAGGCCATCCTGATCGGGGCTTCGGGATCGATGCTCAAGCGCATCGGTCAGAGCGCCAGGCTCGAGATCGAGGCGCTCACAGGGCAACCGGTCTACCTGGACCTGTGGGTCAAGGTCTCCCCGAACTGGCGGCAGTCGGATCCCGTCCTGCGCCGTCTGGGTTACCAGGGGCAAAGCCCCTGCCGATGACCGCAGCCTACAGCCCGCCGGACGCCCGTTGGGCGCCGGGGTTATGTCGGAGGAGTGGAGCCGGGGCAAAGCCCCTGCCGATGACCGCACCCCACAGCCCGCCGGACGCCCGTTGGGCGCCGGGGTTATGTCGGAGGGGTGGAGCCGGGGCAAAGCCCCTGCCGAAGGCCGCAGCCCACAACCTGCCGAATGCCCGTTGGCGGGGTTCGGGACGGTGTCCGGGCCTTGGGGTGGGGCATGTCGCGCCAGGGGCTTGAAGCGGCTTCGGGGGTGGTGCTTACCCGGTCCGCGTGGGGAGAGGGGGACCTGTCGCTCACGCTTTTCCTGAAGGGGATGGGCCTGGTCCGCGTCTTTGCCCGGGGGGCGGCCGCAGGGCGCGTGCGCTTCGGAGGTGGGACGGAGCCGCTCGTCTGGGGTTCCTTTCGGCTTCACCGTGGACGGGGCGGCGGGGTCTACCTGAGTGCGGTGGACGTCGTGGACGGGATGATCCCTCTCAGGAGGCGGCCGGATCCGCTTCGTGCGGCAGTCCGTTGGTCGCGGCTCCTGGTCCGGCATCTGATGGCGGAACACCCCGCGGACGACCTGCTGGCCAACCTCTACTGGAATATGCGCCTGCTGGCGGCGCCGGGGGTGCCTCCGGATGCGGCGGAATGGCGTTTCCTCTGGCGCTGGCTCTCGGCCTGGGGACTGGCGCCCGACTTGGCGCGGTGTGCGCACTGCGGTGCAGCCCTCGGCGAGGCGTCCTGGACTGGCGAGGGGCTGATCTGTGCGGGCTGCGGGCCTCAAGGGGATCGGCCCCGGTTCTCCGGGGAGGATCTGGCGCTTTTGCGGCGGGTCGCGGGCACGGACGTGGCTGGGGTCGAACGGCATGGGAAACTGGGGGAGCTCGATGGTGTACGGGGCACGTTCGCCCTGGCGTCCCGTTGCGTGCAAGGGCTCCTTTCGCAGGATATACGGAGCTCGGATTTCAAAGGCTGATTCGTTCGTAGACGATAGGCAGACCGCCAACGAGGAACGAGTTGAGCGGGTCGTTTAGGGGCGGCATCGGAGCTGGCCGTCTGCTTATGGGTTTCGCTTCGACGTTCTGGGGACGGGGCGAGGGATTTTAGTTTTTTCTTTAATCTAATCGTCAATGCGTCGACACGCGGCAACTGTGCCGCGCATCGACGTAGCGGACCGAAGGTTTACGGCTTGCCGTACCGGCACAGCATCTGTGGCCTAAATGGCCACAGAGAGCTGGCCGTCTGCTTAAAGGGGGATGGGAAGTTGAATTTCCAGGAGATCTATTTCAGGCTCGAGCACTTCTGGGCACAGCAGGGGTGCGTGGTGCAGCAGCCCTACGACATCGAGGTGGGGGCGGGGACGATGAACCCCGCGACGGCGCTTCGGGTCCTCGGCCCCGAGCCTTGGCGCGCCGCCTACGTGGAGCCCTCGCGCCGGCCCACCGACGGACGGTACGGGCAGAACCCCAACCGTCTGCAGCACTACTATCAGTACCAGGTCATCATCAAACCCGCTCCGGCCAACATCCTGGACCTCTACATCCAGAGCCTGGTCAGCCTGGGGATCGATCCTTCGGAGCACGACATCCGCTTCGTGGAGGACGACTGGGAGAACCCCTCGATCGGGGCCTGGGGGCTGGGCTGGGAGGTCTGGCTCGACGGCATGGAGATCACGCAGTTCACCTACTTCCAGCAGCTGGGCGGGATCGACATGGAGGCCGTTCCGGCGGAGCTGACCTACGGTACCGAGCGCATCGCCATGTACGTCCAGAAGGTGGACAACGTCTACGACCTCGCCTGGTCGGACACCGCGACCTACGGGGACTTGGACCTGAAGGGGGAGATCGAGAACTCCCACTACAACTTCGAGATCGCCGACACGGCGATGCTCTTTCAGCTCTTTGCGATGTACGAGGCCGAGGCCTGCCGCATCCTGGACAAGGGGTTCGTCCTCCCCGCCTACGACTATGTCCTCAAGAGTTCGCACACGTTCAACCTGCTGGACGCGCGCGGAGCCGTCAGCGTCACGGAGCGGACCGGGTACATTGGCCGGATCCGGGCGCTGGCCAGCCGCTGCGCGGCGGCCTACCGGCAGCAGCGCGAGGAGATGGGATTCCCGTTCATGGGAAAGTTCGGCGGCCCCGCCCGTGCCGGCGGGCACGCTGAGGGGAGGAATGCGTGATGGCGCTGAGAAACGTGATCCTGGAGATCGGTACGGAGGAGATCCCGTCCCGTTTCCTTCCCGAGGCCCTGGACTCGCTGGAGCGGCTGGCGCGTTCCGCGCTCTCCGCGAACCGGCTCGGCTTCAAGGACGTCCGGACCTACGCGACGCCGCGGCGTCTTGTCCTGAGCGTTCGGGAGCTGGACGAGACGCAGAATTCCTCGACGGAGGTCCTGAAGGGCCCCCCCCTCTCGTCGGCCTATGATTCCGAGGGGAACCCGACGCGTGCCGCGCTGGGCTTCGCGAAGAGCAAGGGCGTCGATGTCAATGCGCTCTGCGAGCTCGAGGTGGACGGCGTCCGATACGTGGCCGCCGAGGTGCACGAGGAGAGCCGGCGCACGCTGGACGTGCTGCCCGATCTCCTTCGGGGGCTCGTCGAGGGGCTGTCGTTCCCCAAGAGCATGTACTGGTCCGACCCGGGCGTGCGCTTTGCCCGGCCCATCCGCTGGATTCTGGCCCTGGCCGATGACGCCGTCGTCCCCTTCGAGTACGGCGACGTGCGGAGCGGCCGCACGACCAGCGGGCACCGCTTCATGGGCCAGAAGGTCATCGAGGTCAGGAACGCGGGGGAGTTTCTGGAGCGGCTCTACGACAACAACGTGATCCTGGACCAGGAGAAGCGCCGCCAGAAGCTGGAGGCGGCCATATCCCTTCTGAAGCAGGATTTCGAGGGGGACCTCGAGGTGGAGATGGACCCCGAGCTGCTGGAGGAGAACCTCTTTCTGGTGGAGTTCCCGGTGCCCTTCATCGGGTCGTTCGACGAGCGCTATCTGGAGATCCCCGAGGAGGTGTTGATCACCTCCATGAAGAAGAACCAGAAGTACTTTGCGGTCCGCAGCAGGGACAAGGGCAATGCGCTGGCCAACGTGTTCATCGGGGTCAGCAACAACCGGGCCTCGGACATGCGGCGGATTCGTGAGGGGAACGAACGGGTCCTGAGGGCGCGTCTCGAGGACGCCGCCTTCTTCTGGGCGGAGGACCGTAAGCGGTCGCTGGCCTCGAACGTCGAGCGCCTGAAGAACGTCACGTACCAGGAGAAGCTGGGGTCCGTGTACGACAAGGTGATGCAGACCCAGAAGCTGGCGCTCTGGATCTGTTCCCGGCTGGGCAAGGACGATCTGGCGAGGCTGGTGGATCGCGCCGCCTACCTGTCCAAGGCGGACCTGGTGACCCGCATGGTCTACGAGTTCACCGAGCTCCAGGGGGTGATGGGCCGCGAGTATGCGCGCCACGACGGCGAGGACCCGAGGGTGGCCCTGGCCCTCTACGAGCAGTATCTGCCGCGATCGGCCTCGGACACCCTTCCCACGGACGACGTGGGGGCGATTCTGGGGCTCGCGGAGCGCGTCCACATCGTCGTGAACTGCCACAAGGCGGGCCTCGAGCCCACGGGCTCGCAGGATCCCTACGGCCTGCGCCGGGCGGCCCGCTGCATCAACGAGATCCTGTGGGGCCGCTGCCTGGACCTGGATCTGGGGGAGGTGGTGCGGGAAGCCGCCCTGCTGAACCTGGTGGACCAGCTGACGGTCGAGCGGATTCTGGCGTTTCTCGAGCTCCGCCTGCTGATGCAGCTCAAGGAGAAGGGGTACGAGCACGAGCTTGCCACCCTGGCGCTCTCGGTGGCAGGGCATCGGCCCCTCCAGGCCCTGCGTCTGATGGAGGCGCTGAACGGGGTGAAGGACGAGCACTGGTTCTCGGGGCTCATGACCTCGGCGGTGCGCGTGCGCAACATCCTGAACAAGGCCCCGGATGCCGAGGGCGTCGTGGATGCCGCACTGCTGGACAAACCGGCGGAGCGGGCGCTGCACGACGAGGTCGCGAGGCTGGAGCCCATGGTCGGAGCTGCACTGGAGGCCCGGGACTGGCAGGCCCTGATGGAGCTGCTGGCGGAGCTCTCGCCGGTGGTGAGCGCCTTCTTTGAGGACGTCATGGTCATGGATCCCGACGAGAGGGTGAGGGCCAACCGGCTGGCGCTTCTTAAACGCTGCAACGCGCTCTTCGAGCGGGTCGGAGACCTGGGGGCCCTCAAGGGCCAGGCCCAGAAGTAGGGGCCGATCTCCGACGGAGCGTCGCGCTTCCTGTCGGCCGGCGCCCTCCGAGGACCGCAGCGGAGCGGGAAAACGACGGACGGTCCCTCTGGCGGGGGCCGTCCGTTTTGGCGGGATCATAGGGCCTGTTGGTGCGAACGATGGAGGCTGAGACCGGTTTTCGGAGAGGACGGACGTTCGCTTTTCCGTCGGCGGCGTAGGGTTCCTGCGGCGGGATGAGGGCGGAGGCTGGCGAGCAGCTCGGCCGAACTATGGATGAGTTTCGCGACAATCCCTGGAAAACCCAATTGAACATGGTTTTGAAAAACGCTATAGTATACCGAAGGCCGCGAACCTGGGCGCGCCGGAGAATCGGATCCGGCGAGCAATGGGGGGTGCGCGTGTTTTTTAAGGGGCATCAAGGCACGGGGGCGTTCCCTCGAACATTTTTCAGGTGAGGAGTGGGTTGCATGGCGGAGAAGTTCATCTACAGCTTGAAGGAAGGAAAGGGCGATCAGAAGCTGCTTCTGGGGGGCAAGGGGGCCAATCTCTGCCAGATGGTGCAGAGCGGACTTCCCGTGCCGCCCGGCTTCATCCTGACGACCGAGGTCTGCCGCAGGTACATGGAGGACCCCGGGATCATGGATGCGGTCTGGGATGGGGTCAAAAGCTCCATCAAGGAGTTGGAGAAGGACACCGGCAAGGGGTTCGACGACAAAAAAAATCCGCTCTTGGTCTCGGTGCGCTCGGGCGCGCCCATCTCCATGCCGGGTATGATGGAGACGATCCTCAACCTGGGGCTGAACGACGACACCGTCGAGGGGCTGGCCTCCGTCTCCGGCAACCGCCGCTTCGCGTTCGACAGCTACCGCCGTTTCATCCAGATGTTCGGCGGCGTCGTGGACGAGGTGGACTCCGATCGGTTCGAGCACGCCCTCACGGCCTGCAAGAAGGGGCTTGGGGTCTCCCAGGACTTCGAGATCCCGGCCGAGGCGCTCGAGAAGCTGGTGGCCGAGTTCAAGAAGATCTACAGGGACGCCACCGGACGGGACTTCCCGACCGATCCTTGGGAGCAGCTCCGCAGGGCCATCGAGGCCGTGTTCAAGAGCTGGAACATCCCGCGCGCCGTCACCTACCGCAAGATCAACAAGATCCCGGACGACCTGGGCACGGCGGTCAACGTCATCTCCATGATCTTCGGCAACCTGGGCGACGACTGCGGCACGGGCGTCTGCTTCACGCGCAACCCGTCCGACGGCGAGAACAAGCTGTACGGCGAGTTCCTCATTAACGCGCAAGGTGAAGATGTCGTCGCGGGCATCCGCACCCCCATGCCGATCAGCCAGCTGGAGGGCGCCATGCCCGAGATCTACAAGGAGCTCTGCCGGCTGACGAGCCAGCTGGAGAAGTCCTACAGGGAGATGCAGGACATCGAGTTCACCATCGAGCGCGGCAAGCTTTTCCTGCTCCAGACCCGCACGGGCAAGAGGACCGCGGCGGCGGCGGTGAAGATCGCCATGGACATGGTGGACGAGGGGCTGATCGACACCAGAACGGCCGTGTCCCGCGTGACGCCCGAGCAGGTGGAGCAGCTGCTGCACCGTCAGGTGGACAAGAACGCGCCGCAGGAGGTTCTGGCGGCGGGCCTGCCCGCCTCGCCGGGCGCCAGCGTGGGGATGCTGGTCTTCACTGCCGACGAGGCCGAGGACTGGGCGCATCAGGGCAAGCCCGTCATCCTGGCGCGGCCGGAGACCTGCCCGGACGACATTCACGGGCTTTTTGCGGCCGGTGCCGTCGTCACGAGCCGTGGAGGTATGACCAGCCACGCCGCGGTCGTCGCGCGCGGCATGGGCAAACCGGCGGTCTGCGGCTGCGAGGAGATGGCGATCGACCTGGACGCCGAGACCCTCACCAGCCGGGGAAAGACGTTCCGGAAGGGCGACTACGTGACGGTCGACGGCTCTTCGGGCCGCATCCTCGTGGGGCAGGTTCCGCTGATCGAGGCGACCTTCTCCGAGGATTTCAAGAAGCTGCTCTCCTGGGCCGACGAGGCGGCCGAGCAGGAGGTCTGGGCCAACGCGGACACGCCGGAGGACGCGCGCCGCGCCCGCGAGTTCGGGGCCAGGGGGATCGGCCTCTGCCGCACCGAGCACATGTTCATGGCCACGGATCGGCTGCCGGTGATGCAGCGCCTGGTCGTGGCCGAGACCCTGGAGGAGCGCGTCGCGGCCCTGGACAAATTGAAGGTCATGCAGAAGGACGATTTCGTCGGGATCTTCAAGGCGATGGACGGGTACCCGGTCATCGTCCGCCTGCTCGATCCGCCCCTGCACGAATTTCTTCCCAAGGAGTCGGCCCTGCTGGAGGAGCTGGGAGATTTGGAGCAGAAGGGCGGCGGGGCCTCGCCCGAGGCCGAGAAGCTGCGCCGGACCCTCAACAAGGCGTACCAGCTGCACGAGGCCAACCCGATGCTCGGTTTCCGCGGCTGCCGCCTGGGCATGGTCTACCCCGAGATCTACGAGATGCAGATCAACGCCATCTTCGAGGCCGTGGCGGAGCTGACGAAGGCCGGCGTCAAGGTGAGCCCGGAGGTGATGATCCCGCTGGTGGGAACCCGGGCGGAGATGAAGTTCTTCCGCGAGATGGCGGACCGCATCGCCGGCGAGGTCATGAAGGCCTCCGGGGTGAAGTTCTCCTACCTCGTCGGGACGATGATCGAGGTTCCGCGCGCAGCCATCGTGGCCGACCAGCTGGCCGAGTACGCGCAGTTCTTCAGCTTCGGGACCAACGACCTGACCCAGACGACCTTCGGCTATTCGCGCGACGACGCCGAGGGCAAGTTCCTGTTCCAGTACATCGACAAGGGCGTGTTCAAGGAGAACCCCTTCAGCGAGCTGGATCGGGACGGGGTTGGCGGCTTGATGCGGATCGCGGTGGAGAGGGGCCGGAGCGTCGATCCGAAACTGTCGGTCGGGATCTGCGGGGAGCACGGCGGCAACCCGTCCTCGATCGCCTTCTGCCACTCCATCGACATGAACTACGTGAGCTGCTCGCCCTTCCGCGTGCCCGTGGCTCGCGTAGCCGCGGCCCACGCCGCGATGGGTACGCTGAAGTAGGCCACGCCTGTCCTTCGCGAAGGAGGAGGCCGCTCAGGGGCGGCCTCCTCTCGTGATTTTTAGGGAATGATGCCGTAGTTTTGACGGCGAATCGCATTGATCCAAGCGGCAATTGCTCGCCTTCCCCGATGGGATGACCGCTGAAGCTCCTGATGAAACCCCTGCGTCCGGCAACGCAAATCAAGGATTTACTGTCTCACTTATGCCGGGGTAGGGCCAGGCCGCCAGCGATTTCCCGAAGGGGAGAACTGTCTAGTTCGGCTGGTTTCTTCATCAGGTACCGAGCGAAGTGAGGCTCCGGGCCGGAGATGGTATCATACGCAACGTAGGGAACCGGCCGAATTGGAACGCCGGAATCTCGCGTGCAGAGGAGGTTGCAAGATGAGTCTCAAGGAGAAGCTGGACAAGCATCGAGCGGCCATGCCCTCGCGCTTCACCGAGGAGCAGCGGCAGGTCATGGGGCATTTCAAGGAGACCGTGGCCGCGGCGGTGCGCAGGGTGCCGAAGGTCGGGGACCTCCTGCCCCCCCTTCCGATGAAGGGGGCAGAGAAGGCCCAAAGGGAATTCAAGCGGCTGGTGCTGGTCTTTTTCAGGGGCGCGTGGTGAGGATACTGCGTCCTGCAGTTGCAGGACTATAACGCCGCCCTCGAGGCGTTCCACGCCAAGGATACGGAGGTGGTCGCCCTCTCTCCGATGACGGAGGCGCAGACCGCCGCCCTGGCCGGGAGGCTGGGCCTCGGATTTCCGATCCTGAGCGACCTCCACAACGCCTATGCCCGCAGGCTCGACCTGCTTTTCGAGATCGAGCCCGCGGTACGGGAGATCTACATGTCCCGGGGCCTGAGCCTTCCGGAGTACGACGGGGACGAGAGCTGGGAGCTCCCCGTCACCGCGGTATTCGTGACGGACGAGAACCGAAAGGTCCTCTACGCGTGGACGGAGTCGGACTACACCCAGAGGCCCGATCCCGAGGAGCTGCTGGCGGCCCTCGACTGACGCGCCGGCGGGCCAGTCGCGCACCTGCGCCCGTTCGCAGACCGGGGAATGCCTTGGACGACCGTTCTTCCGAGAGGGAGGGGCGGTCGTCTTTTCATCGCGTTTCAATACTATGATTTAGCGAGTTACCGTGATAAAATCCTCCCTCGGAAGGAGGCGATCGGCAATGGAGGTCTTCAAGGCGGGGGCTGCTTCCCCCGAGGAGCTGGATGCGGGGCTGCGGGAGCGGGTGGCGGCGATCGTCGAGGACGTGCGCCGTCATGGGGACGAGGCCCTGGCTCGCCTCGAGGCGGAGCTGGGGGGCAATTCCCGACGGGCGCTGCGCGTTTCGGGGGCGGAGGTCGAGGCGGCCTATCGCGAGGTCCCGGAGGAGGATCTGGAGGACATCCGTCGGGCGGCGCGGAACATCCGCGCTTTTGCCGAGGCCCAGAGGGGCACGCTGCAGGAGCTCCGGGACGTATCCCCCGTGCCCGGAGTGTTCCTGGGACATCGCGTGATTCCCGTACGTTCGTGCTGCTGCTACGTTCCGGGCGGTTCCTACCCGCTGTATTCCACGGCCCTGATGCTGGCGATCCCCGCGAAGGTCGCCGGGGTTCGGCGCGTTGCTGCCTGCTCGCCCGTCGTGAGGGAAACCGACGCGATCCACCCGAGGACCCTGGTCGCCATGGACATCGCCGGGGTGGACGAGGTCTATGCCCTTGGAGGGGCCCAGGCGGTCGCGGCCTTCGCCTGGGGCACGCCGCAGATTCCGTCCGTGGATCTCGTCGTGGGGCCGGGCAACCGCTACGTCGCGGAGGCGAAGCGCCAATGCTACGGCCGGGTGGGGATCGACTTCGTCGCGGGGCCCAGCGAGGTGCTGATCCTCGCGGACCGCTCCGCCGATGCCGAGCTGATCGCGATGGACCTGCTGGCCCAGTGCGAACACGACCGGACGGCCAGGGGCGTCCTGGTGACGACGGACCGGGGGCTGGCGGAGCGGGTGGCGTCGGCCGTGGAGCGCCGTCTGGAGGAGCTCGGGACGGCGGAGATCGCCCGCCGTTCCTGGGAGGACTGCGGGGAGATCGTCCTCGCGGACTCCCTTGAAGAGGCCGTCGCCATCGCTAACGAGCGGGCGCCGGAGCACCTGGAGGTCCAGACGGAGAACGCCGAGGCGCTGACGGAGGCTCTTTACAATTACGGATCGCTCTTTGTGGGGCCCTACACGGCGGAGGTCTTCGGGGATTACGCCTCCGGGACCAACCACACCCTTCCCACGCAGCGGGCCGCCCGCTACACGGGCGGGGTCTGGGTGGGGACGTTTCTGAAGGTCTGCACCCACCAGAGGCTGACGCGCGAGGGAATGGAGGCCCTGGCGCCCCTGGTCTCCCGTCTTGCCTGGGGCGAGGGGCTGGCCGCCCACGCTTTGGCGGCGGAGGGGCGTCTGGAACGGTTCGGAAGCTCGAGGGAGGGATCGAAGAATGGGTAGCGGCATGGAGAGGGCCGGGGCACGGCTGAAGCGTTCGTTCGGGATGAGGGAGGCGGTGACGATCACCGTCGGAACGGTCATCGGGGTGGGGCTTTTCACCGTCGGGGCCAACGTCGTGGGGCTCATGGGGGCGGCGGTCATCCTGCCGACGCTCGTCGCCATGCTCGTCAGCGTCTATCCCGCGCTGCTCTATGCCGAGATGGGCGCGGCCCTGCCCTATGCGGGGGGAACCTACAAGTATGCCTCGCTCGGGCTGAGCAAGCCGATGGGGATGCTGGCCGCCTGGAACTTCATCATCTCGTTGGTGGCCGTCACCAGCGGCGAGGCCCTGGCCTTCAGCTTCTACCTGAAGACGGCGTTCCGGGCTCTGGGGTGGGAGCTGCCCCTGAGCGACATCGCGGTCGCCTGTCTGGTGGTGGCGGTCTTCATCGTGACGAACGTCCGCGGCGTCGAGATAACGGGACGCCTCCAGAACGGCTTCATGTTCTTTTTCTGGGGCGTGGCCCTCGTCTGGTTCCTGATGATGATCCCCAACGTCCGCCTGCCCTACTTCGCCAAACTGCCCGATTACGTCGACTTCCGCCCCGCGTCCTTCATCGGGGCCGTAGCCATGATCTGGTGGTGCTTCGCCGGCTTCGAGACCTGCTGCGCCATGGGCGAGGAGATCCGGTACCCGCAGATCAACATCCCGCGCGCCCTCTTTCTGGCGCCCTTCATCGTGTTTGCGGTGAACGCCCTTTTCCAGTGGTTCATGGTCGGGATCGTCCCCACGGAGAGGCTGATCGAGCTCTCCACGGCGGAGGCACCCTATGCCGATGCCATGTCCATCGCGGGGTTTGTCGGCATCCCCCTTCTGACCCTGGCCCTCGGCATCGCCTTCGGGGGCGATTTTTCGACGCTGAATGCCAGCATCGCCGTCCCCCCGCGCTACCTCTTCACCATGGCCCGCGACGGAGCCGTGCCCCGGTTCTTCGCTGCGGTGCACCCCGGATACCGCACGCCCTGGGTGGCGATCGTGGCCCTGGGGCTGCTCTCGATAGCGCTGATCGCGACCGGATCGATCGTCTACATTGCCTCGCTGAGCCTCTTCGCCGATCTTTTCTACTACGTGATCGGCATCGTCGCGTCCATGGGGCTTCGGGTGAGGCACCCCCACCTCAGGCGTCCCTACAGGGCGCCCGCGATAGCGGTCGGGGCGCCGGCCAGTGCCGTGATCTACATCGTCATGATGACCCAGCTGAACCGGGAGGCGTTCTGGACCGGCACCCTATGGTGCGTTCTCGGCCTCGTCGTCTTCAAGCTCTGCCAGGACCGGTACGGCCGTGCGGGGGACGAGCCCCTGACCTCCGGGGTCCTGTCCGAGGAGGAGCCGGATGCGGCGGAAAGGCGGGCCATGGACCGGGAGTACAGACGCTGGTGCCTCGCGACGGCCGCGGCGGCCACGGTGGCCCTGGCCCTTTACGGGATTCCGTATCTGATGGGGTAGATTGGGACCTTTTCAGTCCTTCGTCGGCCGCCGGTTCGGGGAGCGGCCGAAGCACGATGCACGAGGCCCTAAGGAGTGAGCCCGCCACCCTTTTGGTAAGCTCGGAATCCCGGAGCGGATGCCGTGGTCCATAGCTCGTGTCGCTTCTCTATTGGCTCTGAGGCCAAGGACACTGGGGACAACAGGAGCGACCGCCGTCCCGCCCCGACAGGTTCGGACGAAACGCGTCGGGCATCTCCGCGAGCTTGAAGTTGTTCTTCGTGCTTTTCTTCACCTCGTACATCGCGCTGTCCGCCATGTAAATGTAGTCGTTCAGCTTTTTGTATTGAGTCGGAACGCCGCAGCAGTATCCCTGCGAGAGCGTTACGATATCCGACACCTGCGAATAGGCGTGCGGCACACGTTTTTCAAGGACCCTGTCCTTGATCTCCTTTGCGATCGCCTCCAGCGCGTCACGGCCGAGGCCGTTGCAGACGATGAGAAATTCGTCGCCGCCGAAGCGTGCGCAGAAGGCCTTGGTCTTCCGCTCGACGTCCTTGAGAATCCCGGCCAGCATGGCGATGCATTCGTCGCCGGCCCGATGGCCGTAGTTGTCGTTGAAGGGCTTGAAGAAGTCGATGTCCATGATGCCCACCGCGAGGGGACTGCCGTTTTTGTAGCAGTCCTCGAAGACCTCCTCGAAGTGGCGGTTCAGGCCGAAACGGTTGGCCAGGCCCGTAAGCTGGTCGATCTCGGAGTTCCTGCGCAGAATCTCCTTTTCCCTCAGGGAGTCGACCATGTGATTGATCTCCGTGACCAGCATCCCCATCTCGTCCCTGGAACGGGAGACGAGCGGTTCGTCCGGGATGCTGCCCTCCTCGATGATCTTCAAATAGTTCACGATTTTGTTGATCATGGAGATCCAGCGGTTGGCGGAGAGAAACAGAATGCCGCCGAGAAGGAGAATGGCCGCGGTCATGCCGATGGACATCATTCTTACGATCTCCCGGACGTGACGCTGCAGCTCGGAGATGTTGCGGCCGACGACGATTGCCCCCACGATATTGCCGTCCTTGTCCCTCAGCGCGTTGTAGCGGCAATAGATCATGCCTCCGGCGACGTTCGCCTCGCCCTCGTAAAAGCCTTTTTCGTCGAGAGCGTCCGCCACTTGTTTGTCGATGTAGGTGCCGACGATGGACTGCCCGTTGGGGTCCTTCGTGCTGCCGGCGACCCGCAGATAATGTCCCTGGCGGTAGCCTTTTTGCGTGGCCGTTCCTTCGACATAGCCGAGCCCTTCGCCGTTGCGCTTGATGAAGACGTAGGAAAACGTGCCCGTCTTGCGTTCGTGCTCCAGGAAGGGCCTGAAATTCGCCATCGCCTCCGTCCCGTCGCCGATCGGGGTATCGCCCCGATAGATCGCGTCGGATTTGATATTCCAGTCTCCGCTGCCGATCAGGTCCTCGATGTAGTTGATGTCTGCAACCAGCCTGTTCGCGATCAGGGTTTCCTCCATTTGCATGAGGACCTTCCGCATGATCCCGAAAATCGAAGCGACCGTCAGAACGCTGAAGAAAAGCAGCAAGATGACGAACTTGAATCGGAGACTTCTGAAGCGCAGGGCTTTTATGAACGTCAAGTTTTCGAGCTCCCCGTCCTTTGAAAATATGGGCCGTCTGAGGCAAATGCGCCTAGTATACTCCCACATCCCCTTGGAATCGATCCCTCGAACTCCGTATCATCGCCTTCGTTTCAGTTCGGCGGCCAGCCTCTGCATCTCGGCCAGCTCCTCCAGGGTGGCTTCGCGCCGCTTCATCTTCGCGTCCAGGAAGCGGAGGCGCGACTCGTCGCGCCTCCGTCGGAGCCCCGAGCAGACTACGGCCCAGGGCTCCGAGTCGGAGTGCTCCAGCTCGTCGCAGAAGGCGTCCCCCCGGGCGATCAGGGCCAGAGGGAAACGGTCGCCAATGGACAGCCACCGGGCCTCGAGGGTCGCCGTGGACTCCATGAGGATCGCCAGCACGACCTCCTTGACCCGTTCGTCGGACAGAAGCTCCAGCATGTCCTCCGGCCGGCTGGAGCAGCGATAATCCTCGCCGCGCCAGAGAAGGGCGCAAAGAGCGGCCTCCAGAGGTTCGGGATCGGGGTTCTCATGGGCCGCGTTTTCGTTGCCGCCCTCCGCAGCTCCTCGCCTCTCCTCCGGCCTGCGTCCGCGTCGGAACGCCTCCAGCTCGCGCCAGAACTCGTGGGGATAGAAACCCAGGGCCCCGGCCAACTGAGGTGCGTTGGGGGCTATCGTGGAGGGCTGGAGCTGGGCCAGTCCGCCGAACAGGGACTCCACGCCCGCGCGCCGCGTCTCCGGGCGCTCCAGTAGCGGCTGCACCGCAGCAAGGTGTTGAAGCACCAGGGGGCGTGCCTCCTCGAGCGCCCGTTCGAAGGTCGCTCGGCCGTCGGGGGAGGAGAGCAGGTCGTCGGGGTCCTTCCCCGTAGGGATGGAGATGACCTGGACGTCCAGTCCCAGCCCCTGAAGGGTGTACATGCCGCGCAGCGTCGCCTCCTGGCCCGCGGTGTCGCTGTCGTAACAGATATAGCAGCGGTCGCCGAACCTCTTGAGAAGCCGGGCCTGTTCCTCCGTCAGGGAGGTGCCCAGCGAGGCGACGGTCTCCGTGTATCCGTTCAGGTGAAGCCTGATGGCGTCCATATAGCCCTCCACCAGGATGGAGCGTCCCCTCTCCCGGATGGAGCCCCGGGCCTCGTGCAGCAGGTAGAGGTTTCGGCGCTTGCTGTAGATCGCCCCCTCGGGGCTGTTGATGTATTTGGCCCCCTCGCCGTCCACCAGGCGCCCTCCGAAGGCGATGACACGGCCCGCGACGTCGCGGATGGGAAAGGTCATGCGACCCCGGAAGCGATCGTACACCCCCCCCCGCTGTCCTTCCAGTACGAGTCCCGCGTCGAGTGCCTCGCGGTCCGTCACGCCCGCTCCCCTCAGATGCCGCGACAGGGAGTCCCAGGAGTTGGCGCTCCAGCCCAGGCCGAACCTTGCGGCGTCGTCCAGCGAGAGCCCGCGGCGCGTCAGGTAGGCGCGCACCGCCGTCCCCTCGGGCGCGGTCAGGAGAGATCGGAAAAATTTTTCCGCCAGGTCCATGACCTCGTACAGGTTTCCCGAGGTCCGCCTCCTGCCCTCGGGGCGGGTCAGGGCGACTCCGGCCCGGTCGGCCAGGAGCTCCAGGGCCTGGCGAAACTCCAGCCCCTCCGTCTCCATGACGAAGGTGAACACGTCCCCGCCGCGCCCGCACCCAAAGCAATGGTAGTTCTGGCGCTCCTGCGAGACGTGGAAGGACGGGGTCTTCTCGTCGTGGAAGGGGCAGAGCCCCAGATACCCGCGCCCGGCACGGTGGAGCCTCACCCGATCCCCGATGACCTCCAGGATGTCCAGTCTTTCCTTGATCCTCTTGACGTCGTCGTTCTGCACGGCCGGTTCCCTTCCATAAAAAGTGGGGGGAAGGCTGTAAAGCCCTCCCCCCGCATTATAACAATCCCGAAGTGCGGCTGCCTATCTGTTCCGCTTAAGAGACGAGCGCCCGCTACGGCGTTTGGCAATTTGCCTGCTTCGCCAAACGGCGAAGGCCTCCGAACAACGGGCTGGAGGCACGGAGTTCTGCGGTCGCCTGCTTCGCCCGGCAATTTGCCTGCTTCGCCAAACGGCGAAGACCTCCGAACAATGGGCTGGAGGCGCGGGGTTCTGCGGTTGCCTGCTTCGCTCGGCAATTTGCCTGCTTCGCCAAACGGCGATAACTGTATCGCCGTTCGGCATAAGCGAACGACACGGCACTTTGGGCCTGTCGGCCCAAAGGAGCCGGTCGCCTGCTTACCGGAACAGGGGGGCGAGGACGAGAGCGACCACCGTCATCAGCTTGATGAGGATGTTCAGGCTCGGCCCGGCCGTGTCCTTGAATGGATCGCCCACCGTGTCGCCCACAACCGCGGCTGCGTGGTTCGGGGAGCCCTTTCCGCCGTGGTTGCCCTCCTCGATGTATTTCTTGGCGTTGTCCCACGCGCCGCCGGAGTTCGCCATGAAGAGCGCCATCATGACGCCCGAGACGATGGCTCCGCCCAGAAGGCCGCCCAGGGCCTCCTTGCCCAGGACGAAGCCCACGAGTACGGGGGAGAGCACGGCCAGAAGGCCGGGGGCGATCATCTCGATGAGCGCGGCGTGGGTGGAGATCGCCACGCACTTCTCGTACTCCGGCTTGCCGGTCCCCTCCATGATGCCCGGAATCTCCCGGAACTGGCGGCGCACCTCCTCGATCATGGACTGCGCTGCGCGGCTCACGGCCTCGATGGAGAGGGAGCAGAACAGGAAGGGCAGCATTCCGCCGAGCAGCAGGCCCACGATGACCTTGGGGTTCATGATGTCGATGGCCTTGACCTGGGCCGCCTGTGAGTAGGCGACGAAGAGGGCCAGAGCGGTCAAAGCCGCGGAGCCGATGGCCAGTCCCTTGCCCATGGCTGCGGTGGTGTTGCCGATGGCGTCGAGCTTGTCGGTGATCTTGCGCACCTCGCCCGGCAGTTCGCTCATCTCGGCGATGCCGCCCGCGTTGTCGGAGATGGGGCCGTAGGCGTCAACGCTCAGCGCGATGCCCGTGATGGAGAGCATGCCCACTGCGGCGCAGGCCACGCCGAACATGCCGGCAAGATGGAAGCTGATCAGGGTGGAGAGGCAGATCAGGAGGACGGGGATGCCGACCGACTGCATGCCCAGGGACAGTCCGGAGAGGATGACGGTCGCGGGGCCCGTCTCGGAGGAGGCGGAGACGTTCTTGACGAAGCGGTAGTCGCCGGAGGTGTAGACCTCGGTGACGTAGCCGATCAGAACCCCGGCCAGGACGCCCGAGGTGACGGACAGGAACACGTGCATCGACTTCGTCCAGAAGAACAGGATGCTCAGGACGAAGGTTCCGGCGATCATCATGCTGCCCGCCGCGAAGGTCCCGGCGCGCAGCGCGTAGGCCGCGTCGCCGCCGTCGATGCGCTCCAGCACCTTGTCCAGCCCCGGAATCTTACGTGCGAAATCCATGACGTAGGAGGCGAAGGGGACCTTCTTGGAGATCATCATGCAGCCGACGATGGAGGCCACGATCCCCCACGCCGCGAGGAAGAGGGGGAAGCCGACGCCCCAGAGTCCCAGGGCCTTGCCGCCGGGGGTGAAGGAGAAGACCAAACCGATCGCCATGGCCGCGATGATGGAGTTGACGTAGGACTCGAAGAGGTCCGCGCCCATGCCCGCAATGTCGCCGACGTTGTCGCCGACGTTGTCCGCGATGACCGCGGGATTCCGGGGATCGTCCTCGGGGATCCCGGCCTCGACCTTGCCCACGAGGTCGGCGCCGACGTCCGCGGCCTTGGTGTAGATGCCGCCGCCCACGCGGGCGAAGAGGGCGATGCTGCTGGCTCCCATGCCGAAGGCCGTCAAGGTCTCGACGCTCAGGAAGAGATAGGAGACGGCCAGGCCCACAAGACCCAGTCCCACCACGACCATGCCCACGATGCTCCCGCCGGAGAAGGCGGTCTCCAGGGCGGATCCGGCGTCCTTCGTCGCGGCGAAGGTCGTGCGGCCGTTGGCGTGCGTCGCCACGTACATGCCGACGTAGCCGGCTGCGGCGCTGCAGAGCGCGCCCAGTACGAAGGCGAAGGCCGATCCGAACCCGAGCATCCACCACAGCAACAGCGCGACGACGCCTACGAAGGGGGCCAGCCACGTGTATTCCTTCTTCAGAAAGGCCATGGCCCCCTTATGAATGATGCCCGAGAGTTCGACGATCCGCTCGTTGTCGATCGTTCCCTCTCTGAGCCTCAAAAACACCATCCAGGCGTATCCGCCCGCCACGACGCCGAAAACAAGGGTTACCAACACAAGAATCAGCCACACAGTGCAAGACCTCCCCGTGGTATTTTGGATAGAATTTCTCGGCTTCAGCTCTGAAAACCGCATAAAACCCCATAAGGCAAAGGGGTTCCGCTCGGCCCGTCCTGAAGTTGGAAATCCACCTCGATTATAGCTTATAAAACGGGATTTTGGAGAGAGAATGCGTGAGATTTTCCGGTCAACCCTTGTTTCAGGCCGTCTCGGCCGGAGAGGATCCCGTCCCGCTCTCCCCGGGATGCGCATCGCCGGGGACGGCCTTGTTCCCTTGCTGCTGGTAGAGCTCCCACGCATTGCGATAGGTGTCCAGGAAAAAGACGAAGAGGCTCAGGATGAGGGGGCCGAGGAAGATCCCGAGAAAGCCCCACGTGGCCAGCCCCCCGAAGGCGCCCAGAAAGACGAGAAGTTGGCTCATGTTAGCCTTTCCCGAGATGAAGTAGGGCTTCAGGAAGTTGTCCACGGTGCTGACGACGCCCAGGCCCCATACGGCAAGGATGACCGCCCCTTTGAGGTCGTTGGAGAGGAAAAGGTAAAGGGCCCCGGGAATCCATACCATGGGGGTCCCGACAAAAGGAATCATGGCGAGCAGCGCCATCACGGCCCCGGCCAGCAGGGGGCTCGGCAGGCCGACGAACCACCAGCCGAGGGCGCCCAGAAGCCCCTGCACCCCCGCCGTGACGATGACCCCGAAGACGACGGCCCGCAGCACGGTATTGGCCCGCAGCATGAAGGCTTCCCGCTCGTCGTTCATCAGCGGCACGATGTTCCGGAAATAGTTCACGATGCAGTAGCCGTCCCGCAAAATGAAGAAGTACACGATGAAGATGATGATCTGGTGGTAGAGCAGCGTGACCAGGTTGCCCAGAAATTCCTGGGAGACCCGGACCGTCGTGGAGGTCACCCAGCTCACGGTCTGCCGCATGCCCTCCCTCAGAAAGGGATATTGATCGAAAAGCGGAACGAGGTGTCTCACGACGACGTCGGGCAGCAGGTCGTTGACGGAGATCCCCTTCGCCGGCTCGAGCGCCGCGACGAGGTTCGCGATCTTGCCGAAGAACCCGATGGCCTCGCGGGCGATCAGGAATGCGGCGGAGATCGCGGGGACGACCAGCAGCGCAAGGACCGAAAGCGTCATCACCAAGGCAGCGAGGCTCCGGCGTTTCGGAAAAAAACGAAACCACAGCGCCTTATACAGGGGGTAGGAGATGAAGGCCAGCAGCATCGCCCAGACGATGGGGCGAAAGAGCGAGGCTATCGTCATATAGGCCAGGGAGGCCAGGATCAGAAACAGGAGGAAGAACGGCAGAATCCAGCCCTTGATCCTCTGTACCGCATCGGGTCTTCTGAACGTGTCCAAAGATCGCCCCTCCCCACATTCTTGGATGGTGTCCGCCGCGCCGAGTTCGCTGCATTTGGCCCCATAGACCGAACGAGCATAAAATACCGATGAGGATTCGGTGCTCCTGAAGGGGGGAGAGGTAAAAAAAGGACGGCCCCCAGCCGTCCCCAAAAATCGATGCCCTCTAAACCGCTTTGGAAATTCAAGGCGTTGCCGCCGTCGTCGTTATAATGGTGCCGGGGGGGAGACTCGAACTCCCACGAGGTTGCCCTCGGCGGATTTTGAGTCCGCTGCGTCTACCATTCCGCCATCCCGGCCTGGGAACGGAAACATTGTAGCCATGGGCTCTGATGTTGTCAAGGGCGGCGAGCTGCGGGAGAATGAATGGGGGGAGGCGCTTGACGCGGGGAGAATGAGGGCGGAGGAGCGCCGAAATGCCGGCCCGGCCGGGACCGGGGGGCGACGACGTGTGAAAAACGGAGGTTCTGCGTCAATGAAAAAATGCGCCGCGCGCTGGGGCTGTCTTGCCCTTTCGACGATCTCGCTTTTGTTCCTCGGGACGATCTACGCCTGGTCGATCTTCCGGGAGCCCCTGTCCCGGCTCTTTCCGGGATGGAGCGCCACCCGGCTTTCTCTGCCCTTCACCCTATCCATCATCGCCTTTTGCGGGGGCAGCGTATTCTCCGGAAGGACCTTCTCCCGCTGGGGCAGCGGAAGGCTCTTTGCCCTCTCGGCGGCGCTGCTGTTCGTGGGGTTCACGGGAAGCGCCCTCAGTTTGAGGCCGGGCCGGCCGGACATCGCCCTGATCGCTCTGTGCGTCCTCTACGGGATCCTCGGCGGGTTCGGCGTCGGAATCGGCTACAACGCGACCATGAGTACGGTCATACGCTGGTTTCCGGATCACCCTGGCCTCGCCTCGGGCACCCTGCTCATGGGCTTCGGGGTGGGGGGGCTGGTTCTGGGCGGTGCTCTGGATGCTTCGATCCGATCCGTGGGCCTTTCCTCGACCTTTCTGGGGAGCGCCCTGGTCATGGCGGCCATACTCGCCCTCGATGCGCTCTTCGTCAAGCGGCCCGGGCCCGGGGCGCTCCAGGGACTGCGGGCTCTGGCGGGGACGGAAACGGCTGCGGTCCCGGACGTTCCCCCGTCCCGGGTGCTGAGGCGCCCCCTGTTCTGGATGCTCTGCTTGTGGCTGATCTTCACCAACGCCGGCGGGCTCCTGGTCATCAACAGCGCGGCGCCCATAGCCGTCCATTTTGGGCTGGCGTCGGGTATGGGCCTGGTCGTCTCCCTCTTCAACGGTTTCGGCCGGCTGTTCTTCGGATGGGCCTTCGATCGGCTGGGAAGCCGGGCGGCGTTCGTCCTGAACTCCGTCGTCCTGCTCGGAGCGGGAGTCTCCCTGTCCCTGGCGCTCGAGATCCGGATGGCGGCGCCGATGTTCCTGGGGCTGTCCCTGGTGGGGCTGAGCTATGGGGGAGGGCCGTCGATCTCCGCTCCTGCCGCCGCCGCCTTCTGGGGGACGGAACATTATGCGGCCAATCTCAGCCTCGTCAACTGCGCGCTGATCCCGGCGGCCCTGCTGGGCCCCGTGATCGCGAGCGCCCTTCAGGAAAGGGCCGGAGGGGGCTATGGAAGCACCTTTCTGATGCTGACCCTGCTGGGGGCGCTTGCGCTCGGGGGCGCCGTCCTGTTGGTCCTGCGGCTCCGACGGCTGGAGGCGGGTGGCGGGGCGGCCTCCCCTTGTTCCGAAGGGGAGCGTTGAGGTCGCCGGGCCATTGGCCCTGTTGCGCCGGCGGGGAAGCGCCGCCTAGATCGCTCTTGCGGCGAGGCTCCCCATGGCGATCGAGTTGAGCTTGATCTCGGCCGTGTCGGATCGGGAGCCGAGGATGACGGGGGCCGCCGCCCCCAGGACGATGCCGGCCCATTTGGCCCTGTTGAAGTGAAGCCAGGATTTTCCCAGTGCGTTTCCCGTCTCGATGTTGGGGAAGAGCAGCAGATCCACGTCGCCGGAGACGCGGCTGTCTATGTTTTTGTGCTCGGCGGCCTTCCTGTCGAAGATCACGTCGAGCGCCAGGGGGCCCTCGACGATACAGGGAGGAAAGGCCCCCTCCCTTGCCAGATCCGACAGCGCTTTTGCGTCGGCGGTGGCGGGGATCTTGGGGTCCACCGCCTCGTTGGCGGCCAGAATTGCCACTTTGGGCCGTTCCAGCCCCATGCTGCGGAGGGCGTGGAGGGCGTTTGAGAGGATGTTCCTCTTCTGTTCCAGGTTCGGGGCCGTGTTGATGCCGCTGTCCGTCCCGAAGATCAGCTTCGGGTGCCCAGGAAGCTCGTACACCGCCAGGAGGCTGATCAGGTTTCCGGTTCGCAGTCCCCTCTCGCGATTCAATATTGCCCGCATGAAGACGCTGGTGTTGACCATTCCCTTCATGAGCAGCCTCGCCTCACCCCGCCGCACCCGTTCGACGGCCTCGGCCGCGGAGGCCTCCGGACTGGGGCTGTCCACGATTTTGCAGCCGGACAGGCCGATATCCTCGGCGATGGAACGGATTTTTGGGGCGTCGCCGACCAGAACGGGTTCGACGATACCCAGGGCGGTGGCCTTGTTCAAGGCCTCGAGCACCTCCCGATCCTCCGCCGCGGCCACGCAGACGGAGAGGGGGGGCATTGCCCTTGCCCTTTCCACGATCGAGCCGAAATCTTTGAAGGGCCGTTCCGTTCCGTTCATCGTTCCTCTCCTCCCGGGCCGTAGTCCTTGGCCGTCTCCAGGCCCTTCAGGACGCGCAGCGCCCCGTCGGCGAGGGCCTCCATCTCCATCTCGCCGGGCACGATCTCCAGGGGGGCGAGGTAGCCGACCCGGGCGACGATGCCATCGACCACGCGGCCCGAATGGGCCATGCCCCCGGTCAGGACGATTCGGTCGACCTTGCCGGCCAGGGTCGCGCCATAGCCGGCGATCTCCTTGGAGACCTGATAGACGAAGGCCTCCAGGACCAGCCGCGCCTTCTCGTCCCCCCGGTCTATGCGGGCCTCGATCTCGCGGAGGTCCTTGGTCCCCAGGTAGTCGTACATGCCGCCGAAGCTACTGACCTTGTCCACCATCTCCTGCCGGGAGTACCGGCCCGAGTAGCAGAGCTCGATCAGCCCGTAGGCGGGAAGCCCTCCACTGCGATCCGTGGCGAAGGGGCCGTTGGTCCTTCCTCCGCTGCCGTCCACCATCCGTCCCCGCAGGTGCGGCGCTATGGAGACTCCGGAGCCCAGGTGCGCGACGATGAAGTTGAAGTCCTCGTACCTGCCGCCCAGACGCCCGGCCACCCTGCGGGCGACCGCCTTTTGGTTGAGCGCGTGCATCCAGCTGCAATATTGCAGGTCCTCGATGCCGGTGATCCTCGATATGTCCTCGAACTCGTCCACCGAGACGGGATCCACGACGAAGGCGGGGATCCCGACGGCTCCGGCGATGTCCCGGGCTAGAACGCATCCGAGGTTCGACGCGTGTTCACCCCTGATGGCGTTCCTGACGTCCTCGACCATCTGGTCGTTCACCGCGTAGACTCCGCCCGGCAGCTCCCTCAGCAGGCCGCCCCTTCCTGCCACGGCATCGAGGGACTCCAGGGCGATGTCCGCCGACCGCAGCGCATTTTCGATCAGGCCCCGACGGTAGCCGAGCTGGCCGAAAACGGAGCGGAACTGCCGGAGCTCCGCCCCGTCGTGGTCGATGGTGGTGCCGTATATTCTCTTTTCCTCGTCGAAGACCGCTATCTTCGTCGAACTTCCGCCGGGGTTGACGACCAGAACTCTCATGGGGATCAGATCGCCGCGTATCCGGCCTCGAACGCCCGAGCGTTCAGGGCGGAGTATTTGTCCTTACCCTTGGCCTCGAACATCTTGTTCATTCCGGAAAGCCCCTGTTCCCTGGTGAAATCCCCCATGAGCCTGATGATGGCCCCGACCATCACGATGTTCGCGCCCTTCGTGTGGCCGATCTCGTCCGCCAGCCTCATGCAGGGAACCTGAACGATGCGGACGTCCTCCCTCGGGGACGGGCAGGGGGTCACGAGCTCGGAGATCAGGACGACGCCTCCCGGAGCCACGATGCCCAGGAACTTCTGCAGGGACGGATCGTTCATCGCCAGCAGGAGGTCGGGTTCCTCCTGAGAGGGGTTGTAGATGTATTCCTTGCCGTACTTGACGGTGCAGTTGGCGGTGCCGCCCCGCATCGCCGATCCGTAGGAGGGCATCCACGTCGCGTTCTCGCCGTTCGTTACCGCGATGTCCGAGAGGATCAATCCGGCGGTCAAAACCCCTTGTCCGCCGTATCCCGCGAAGACGATTTCCTTCATGCCGAAAAACCTCCCTTGTCCTCAGGCGGGAACGGGCCCGAGAGGAGGCCGGTCGTCCCGGGCCCTGGCCTTGATGGGGAATTCTCCCAGAGGATAGACCTTCATGACGACGTCGTCGATGTGCTTCATGGCGGCGTAGGGCGCCAGTCCCCAGTTGATGGGACAAGGGGAGAGCACCTCCACGATGGAATACCCCTCCCCGGCGATCTGAGCCTGAAGGGCCTTCCTGATGTATCCCTTCAGCCTGCCGATGTTGGCGGGGCTGCTGACGCTGCCCCGTGCGGCGTAGGCGATGTTGAACTCGTTGGCGAGCATCTCCGGAAAACGAATGGGGTAGCCGGTCCGGCCGCAGTCTCTGCCGAGTGTGGAGGTGGAAGTCCTCTGCCCCTCGAGCGTCGTCCAGCTCATTTGGCCTCCCGTCATGCCGAAATTGGTGTTGTTGACCGTGACGACGGTGATCTTTTCGTTGCGGTAGGCCGCGTTGATGCTCTCCGCGAGGCCGATGCTGTAAGCGTCGCCGTCGCCCTGGTAGGTGATGACGACGTTATGCGGGTTCACCCGTTTCATCCCCGTTGCGACGGCTCCGGCCCTGCCGTGCGAGCAGTGGAGACGGTCGGCGGTCAGGCCGCCTCCCAGGTTGGAGGAACAGCCCACTCCTATGGCGAAGATGACGTTGTTGTCCTGGCCCAGTTCCTCCAGACACTCGGCAATCAGGCGAATGGCGATTCCATGGCCGCATCCGGGACAAAAATTCATCGGCTTGTCCACGATGGCGGGTACCTTTCTCTCGACAGGCATCCTCGTTCAATCCCCCTTGTCGCTGCACATCAGTAACGCCGCGTCGCCGTGCCCGAGGCGACCTTGTGAAAATCCGCCTTGATGGACTTCATGGCCGGGACGTCGTAGACGTAGGTCATCGCATAGACGGGAACGTTGTTCTCCAGAACCTTCTTGGCGTAGAGAGCGACGTCGTCCACCAGCTGGCCGGTGGCGTTGGCCTCCACCGAGATCAGCCCCTTCACCCCGGGATTGATCTTTTTGAAGGCGTTTTCCGGGAATGGCCACGCGGTGATGGGGCGGATGAAGCCCACTTTGTGTCCCTCCGCCCTGAGCTGACGCACGGCCCCCCACGTGCTTCTGCCCGGCAGGCCATAGGCCACGAGGACGTAATCCGCATCCTCCAGGGATTCGTCCTGCCATCGCTGCTCATCCCGCATGATGGCGTCGTATTTTTTGTTCAGCTCCACGGCTTCCTTGCGGGAGTTTCTGTCGAAAATGCCTATTTTCTTGTAGGTGTACTTTCCGTCGAAGCCCCAGGGGGTCCGTTTGGGCTCGAGGAAATCCGGCAGCTCCACGGGTTCCATCATCTGCCCCAGCGCTCCCTCGGTCATGATCTCGGAGACCACCCGATATTTTTCGGCGAGCTCGTAGGCCAGGAAGACATGTTCCACCGCCTCGGGGATGGTGGACGGGCAGAGGACGATGCATCGGTAGTCCCCGTTGCCGCCGCCCCGGGTCTCCCGGTTGTAATCGCATTGCGAGGAGTAAAGGGTGCCGAGCCCGTTGCCGTAGCGCACCACGTTGATGACCACGGCGGAAAGTTCCTCGTCCGACAGCGTGGAGATCCCCTCCTGCTTCAGGCTGATGCCGGGGCCGGAGGAGGCCGTGAGCGCACGCACGCCGCAGCTTGCGCCGCCTATGACCATGTTGATCCCCGCCAATTCGCTCTCCGCCTGTATGAAGGCCCCGCCCACCTCCGGCAGGCGCCAGGACAGGTATTCCATGATCTCCGAAGAGGGGGTGATGGGGTAGCCCGCGTAGAGGCGAACCCCCGCCCGGACTGCGGCCTCGGCGATTGCGATGTTGCCCTTCATCATCTTCACGGCCTGGATCCTCCTTCGCTCCCGACGCTCCCGAGAACGTGATAGACGCCGTCGGGGCAGGTCATGTAACAGATGCCGCAGCCGATGCAGAGCGCATCGTCGATCTCGACGGGACGATACCCCTGTTCATTGAGGCGGGTGGCCTGCCGGATCGCTTTTCGGGGACAGGAATGAATGCACAGCTCGCATTGTTTGCATCGGGATGCCCGGACTTCCACCTTCAATTGCTTTCCCTCCGCTCCGTGATAAAAAAGTGACCGAGACGAACGGCCGGCAACAACGGCCCGATTCTCCCAGGAGGGGAGGACCGGCTCGAAGCCTCGGACGTCGTTTTGAGATCGAAGTCGTGAGTGGACTATAATCAATAAGAGGGGGAGAGTCAATCGAAACCGCACAAAAATTTTGGAGGTCCCCCCGGAGCAGTCGATCCCGGAGGTCCCTCCGTTATCGCAGGGCACTGTTTTGGTGCCAACGGTCGCGCGTGCGATCGGGGGCGCGGTCCACGCGGCCTATGAGGCTCGAACGTCCGGGCAGAGGACGGCCACACCGTAGCGGAGGGAAGGGGCGGGAAGTGCCCCTTATCCCTTCGACGCTATTCTTGTCCCGGCGTCCTTCGGGGGGATTTCGTGTCGGCCGGGGCTAACGCAGGATCCGGGAGGGATCCTCGAAGCAGTCCAGACAGTAGGGGTGGCCCTCCAGAAGGCGCACCATCGGCTCGGCCGTCCGCTCGCCGCAGGCGGAGCAGGACAGGGATGGGCTGATGCGTGCCGCCGCGGGTGCGGGAACGGCGACTCGGGCGGTTCGGTAGAGCTCTTCCGCCGGCCCCTTCAGGTAGTGTTCGATCCTCTCCTCCCGAGTGCGCTCGTCGGAGCGGGGGGCGTTCCAATAGATGCGGATCCCCTCGGGCTCTCCCCTCCGGTAGAACGTGAAGGCCTGTTTCCCCCTCGGCTTCAGCAGCAGGTTGCCCTTGCCCATCGTACAGCCCCAAACGGACTGAATCGCGTCGATTCCGCAGGCGTCCGTCTCCGCGATGCAGACGCCCTCCTCGTCCCCGCACCGCTCGTCCACGCCCAGCATCCTGGCGGCGTCGAAGGCTACCCGGCAGCCCAGGGCCAGGCCCGGACAGGCATGCCCGTGAAAGGCCACCGATTCGTTCCAGTAAAAGTCGATCTCGTGTCGCATGCCCCTTCATCCCCTCCAAAAAATTTTCCGCTTCATGATAACACGCCCCGGAAGGATCCGGGCCCCTTCCGTCGTCCGCCTGGGCTTCTTGTCAATATTGTACAGGCGCTATACAATGGTGGCATGAAGATCATCAACGAAACGGACAGGGACAAGATCAGTTATCGGCTGTTGAACGTCATGCTGAAGCTGGCGGATGTGCAGGAGAAGGTGCACCGCTACGGTACCGATACGCCGCTCTTTGCGGCGGAGATCCACATGATCAAGTGCGTGAAGGAGAATCCGGACCTGCACATGACCGCTCTGGCGGAGAGGCTGGGGGTGACCCGGGGCGCCGTATCCCAGATCGTCATGAAGCTGGAGGAAAAGGGAATGCTCGTCAAGGAGCGGGACGAGGAGAACCGTGTCCGCCGCGTCCTGAGGCTGACGGCCGGGGGGGAGAGGGCCTACCTCTTCCACGAGGCGCTCCACGCCGACTTCGACCGGCTCGTCGAGGGGCTTCTGCTGGGGGCCCCCGAGGGAGGAAGGGAGTTTCTCCGCGAGTTTCTGGGAGGGCTGGACGCCGTTTTGGAGGAGACCGCCAAAGCCTGACGTGAGGGGTTCGGGGTCGTTCCGGACGGAAGGGGCGTCTTTTTATTTTTTGTATAGCCTCTATACATTGAGGAAGGGAAGGAGTTGCACATGACGGGAAACGGCGGAAAGAACGAAGGACGGGATTTCCGTGGCAGGGGCAGGGCCTTCAAGGGAATCTTCGGTGGGGAGAACTATCGGTTGCTGGCCGGACTCTTCGGGATCAAGGAGCGATTCTATCTCAAGGGGATCGGGGGCCTGAGGCTGGGGCCGGGGGAGCGTGCGCTCGATCTGGGGTGCGGCCCCGGGGGGCTGAGCTACGCGCTGGCGAAGGACGCGCCTGCCGATGCCTCGATCTTCGGCATCGACATCTCGGACGATCAGCTGGCGTGCGCGCGTTCCGGAGCCGGCGGCTTCGCCTGCCCGGTGGAGTTTTTGAAGGCGTCCATGGACGAGCTTCCCTTCCCCGACGGGCACTTCGACCTGGTGATGACCTCGATGGCGCTGCACGAGACGCCCCCTGCGGTACGGCGCGGTGCCTTGTCCGAGACGGCGCGGGTGCTGAGGCCGGGGGGAACTTTTTTGCTGGTGGACTGGAGCCGGCCGCGGTTCGGCCTCTGGGGAATCGTCTGGTACCCGCTTTGCCGCTGGGGCGAGCGGAACCGGGACAACTGGAACAACGTCTATCCCCGGCTCTGCCTCGAACGGGGGCTGACCCTGAGGGAGGACGCCTACCTCAATTCCATCGCGCGGCGGCAGGTCTTCGTCAAGGAATCCCAGGGGAGAATGCCCCGGAAGGATGGTTGAGCGGAATCACGGTATTCAAGGCCGATGGACCGGCGTGGCCTGGAGCCGTGCGGCGCCTGGGGGCAAAGTGCTCCGGCTGA
The DNA here is from genome assembly GCF_003860125.1 of Fretibacterium sp. OH1220_COT-178. Lineage (NCBI taxonomy): Bacteria > Thermotogati > Synergistota > Synergistia > Synergistales > Aminobacteriaceae > Fretibacterium > Fretibacterium sp. OH1220_COT-178. The sequence continues at coordinate 55,823 of NZ_RQYL01000006.1, forward strand.
ATCCGTTTTTTGCGAAAAGTTTGGGAATCCAATCGGGGCTTCTCGGGAAAGTGTGCTATCATTGAGACAACGCGAAGGCACAAAATTCCTTCGAAACAATATGGCAAAAACCCGTTCGTTGGGGGAAGTCGGGTGTGAAGCCCGCGCGGTCCCGCCGCCGTGAAGGGGGACGGGTACGGCCGAGAAGGTCCGGGAAGCCGGATGCGACGCGGACGTACGAGGTCCTCTGAAGCCGGAATGCCTGACGTATGGGTGAGAGCATCCCAACCACGAGCGATGGAGACGGAGCTTCCGGCGGTTAACTTGCCCCTCGTCCCGTTTTTCGTGGCGAGGGGCTTTGCGTGTGGGGGCGTCCCCCCGAGGGGGACGCATGGCGTCCGATCTGGACGAGACGTTTGAGGAGGATGAGAATTGATGAAACGAGGACGTATTGTGCTGTTGGCGCTTCTGATTGTGGGCGTTTCGGCGGCGGCCTTCGCTCACGAGCTGGTGATGAAGCCGCAGAGGATGACGGCCGAGAAGGGCGAGACCCTGATGGTCGAGATCCATTCGGGGCATAAGTTCATCGTCCCCGAGGAGGTCGAGAGCGTCGAGCGCATCAAGGCGGGTCTCTTCAAGGACGGCAAGCTCCAGGAGGCCGAGCTGAAGCCCAACGAGAAGAACCTCTGCATCGACTTCGCGGTGCCCGTCGCGGACGAGGGGGCCATGGTGATCCTGGCCAACAAGGACGGCGGCGTCTGGTGCAACACGAACGAGGGTGGGAAGTCCGGGACCCGCAAGGACCTCGAGGCGAAGGGGCTCAAGGTCATGAAGGCCACCAAGAACGACAAGTACGTCAAGGCCATCGTCAACGCCTCGAAGGACGACAAGAACTTCGCCGTGGAGACGGGGCAGGCCCTCGAGCTCATCCCGATGACCAATCCCGCGGACGCCAAGGTCGGGGAGTACTTCGACGTGAAGATCCTGATCAACGGAAAACCGTACTCCGGCCCCGTGTTGGCTTCGTACGACGGTTTCGCCCCCGAGTACGAGGAGACCTACGCCTACGCCTCCCAGGCTCTTCAGGGGGTGGCTCACATCAAGATCACGGCCCCGGGCCTGTGGGGCGTGCGTGCCATGAAGACGGATCTGCCCGGCAAGGAGGGCGAGTACGATTCCGTCACGATCAAGTCTTTCCTGATTTTTGAAGTGAAGTAGGATGCGCAGGAATTTCGAAGGGATGCTGCTGCTCGGGCTGACGGTGATCGTCGGCCTGAGCCTTCTCGCGTCGAAAGGGGCCGAAGCGCACGGAGTGGGCTACAAGGAGTCCGAGCTGAGGCCGATCTCGCTGGAGTTCTTTTACTCGACGGGGGAGCTGATGAGCTACCTGGAGGCCAAGGTCTTTTCCCCGTCCGACGAGAAGGTCGCCTACCAGTCCGGGCGCACCGACGAGGATGGGCGCTTCGCGTTTACCCCCAACAAGCCCGGGGCGTGGCGGGTCGTCGTGACCGATGACGAGGGGCACAGGGCCGAGGCGCAGATCGACGTGACCGAGGAGCTCATGAAGGCCGGGGCTTCCGCCGCGGCTGGAGCGGGTTCGGCCGTCCGGGAGAAGAAGGCGGCCCCCGAGGGGCTGGACCTCTATCTCCGGGCAGGGCTGGGCGTCAGCCTGCTCTTCAACATCGCATCGCTCGTCCTCCTGGCGCGCCGCAGGAAGGCGGTCTGAGCCCATGCATATCAGCGAGGGCATCCTCTCGACTCAGGCGCTGGCCGCCGGCTGGGCGATTGCGGGGATCGGCACCGGGATCGGTCTGAAGAAGCTCGATTCCGATAAGATTGTGCGCGTGGCTTTTTTCTCGTCGGTATTCTTCCTGGCCTCTCTGATCAACGTTCGGATCGGTCCCAGCTCGACCCATCTCTCCCTCATCGCGCCAATGGGACTGATATTGGGATGGTCCGCCTTTCCCGCGGTGATGACCGCCCTTGTACTTCAGGCCTTTCTGTTCCACTTCGGAGGGATTCTGGTGCTGGGGGCGAATACGGTGGACATTGCCCTTCCTGCGCTCGCGGTCTACCTTCTCTTCGCCGTTCCGATCCGAAGGAGCAGCGCCAGGACCGCTTTTGTCCTCGCGTTCATAGCCGGTGCCCTGGCCGTCCTGCTCTGTGCCCTGGGAGTGGGGACCTTTCTTGGAATGACGAACGAGAACTTTATGGGTATCGCCAAGACGGTGTTCGTCGCCCATCTTCCCTTGGCCCTGATCGAGGGGGCCATCACGGCGTTCATGGTCGCCTACATGAAGCGCTCGGCCCCTGAGCTCCTGATGGGCGTGGAACGTTAGGCGGAGAATGAGGTTCGACGCAGACGGATTTAACGCCGAAGCGACGGCCACGCGGCTCGACGTGTTCGATCCGCGCGCCCGTGTCCTGTGCGCCTTGGCCCTGGCTGTCGTTCTGGCCTCGCTTCGGTCGTTTCCGCCCCTGTTGTGCGGGTCCCTCATCCCCTTGATCCTGCTGTTCCGGGACGAGGGAGGGATGCTGAGGAGCGTCTTGCCGCGCCTGAACGTCGTCGGTGTTTTCGTCGCGCTGCTCCTGATGCTCACCTATCCCGGAGAACGGTTTTGGCGGGTCTTCTCGGTGGAGGGACTGGAGCTGGCCCTTCTGGTCGTCTTCAAACTCAACGTGATCTCGATTCTGCTGATTCGGATGGTCGTGGCGCTCGGCGTGGAACGGATCGAAAACGTCCTGGCCCGCTTCGGCCTCTCCGAGAAGCTTCGGGTGCTCCTGCTGCTCACCACGCGCTGCATCTTCCTTCTTGCGGAACGTACGGAGACGATGGTGAGGGCCGTGCATCTGCGCGCTCCCGAGCTCAGAGGAACCTTGATGTTCAAAGCTTTTGCCTGCATGTTGGGCACGACGTTGCTGCACAGTTCGGACCGTGCCGAGCGTACGATGCTGGCCATCCGCTGCCGGGGCGGGCTGGCGGGGTTTTCCCAGTGCCGTCCCCTGTGCTGGAGCAGGATCGATACCCTGCTTTGCCTGTCTTTCTGCCTGAACATCGCGGTGATCCTGTGGTGTTGCCTGTTATGGAGGCCATGAACGGATGCGTCCATTGAACGACGAGACAAAAGGGCCGGATTTTCCCGGCGGGTGTCCTTTGGAGGTGCGCGGGCTTCGTTACGTCTATCCCGATGGGCACCAGGCCCTGAACGGGGTATCCTTCGTGTTGCGGGCGGGGGAGAAACTCGCTCTGGTGGGGCCCAACGGCTCGGGAAAATCCACGCTCATGCTCCACCTGTCCGGGTGTCTCGCCGCTCAATCGGGAGAGGTGCTTTTGCGGGGCGAGCCGGTCGGAAAGGACCTGAAACGCCTGCGGCGCACGGTTGGGCTGATCTTCCAGGATCCGGACGATCAGCTTTTCATGCCGCAGGTCCTGGAGGATGTGGCCTTCGGGCTGGTGGCGCACGGGATGGAGGTCGTGGAGGCCCAGGGTAGGGCCGCGGCGATCCTCGAGGCTCTGGACGTCGCGCATCTGTCCGGACGTCCCCCTCACAGGCTGTCGGGCGGGGAGAAGCGCATGGTCGCCCTGGCCGGGATTCTGGTCATGCAGCCGGATATCGTGGTCTTGGACGAGCCCTCGGCCGCGCTGGATCCCAGCGCACGGCGCCGGGTGATCGAGGCGCTCTCCGGGCTGGACAAGCCGATGATCCTGGCGACGCACGACCTGGATATGGCCCTCGACGTCTGTGACCGGGCGATCGTGATGTATGAGGGGCAGGTGTCGGCCGATGGGGAGCTTCGGGAGGTGCTGCGCGACGAGGCCCTGCTTCGGCGCAACGGCCTGGAGCTGCCGCTGCGCTATGCCGCCCTGTCCGAGGTCCCTTAAACCCTCCCTCCTTCCAAACGGGGCCGCACAGACGAGCCGCCCCTCGAACGAGGGGCGGCTCGTCTGTGTCATTTTTCGTGGTCCTTGCCGCGCCAGAAGATCCGCAGCGGGGAGCCGGTGTAGTCCTCCAGAGCACGGAGTTCCTTTCGGACGTGATTCTCGAAGGACGTGTCGACGATGCCGGGGTCGTTGACGAAGAAGACGAATGTGGGCGGTTCCACTCCGGACTGAAGGCAATAGTAGATCTTGAGGGCCTTCCCCCTCTTGCTGGAGGGCAGGCGATCGAAGGCCAGAACGTCCCGCATCAGGCGATTCAACGCGTTTGTCGGGATACGGCGTCTGCGGTTTTCGAAGACGTTTACGGCTGTTTGGGCGATCTTCTGGACGCCCCGGCCGTTCAGGGCGGAGGTAAAAAGGATCGGGGCCCAGGTCAGGAAGGGCATATCCTCCCGTATCCGTTTCGTCATGGTGTCGCCGGGCCGGTCCCTGCCGGACAGGAGGTCCCACTTGTTCAGGACCAGGATCAGCCCCTTGCCCTTCTCGACCACGTGCGCGGCGATCTTCTTGTCCGAATCCGTGCAGGGGGTTGCGGCATCCATCAGCAACAAGGCAACATCGGAACGGTCCACCGCCGCCAGGGTCCGCACGAAAGAGTAGTACTCCAGGCTGCTGTCCATCCGGCCTCTCTTGCGCAGGCCGGCCGTGTCGATCAGGCGGAAGCGCCGTCCGTCCAGCTCCACCGAGGTGTCGACCGGATCGCGGGTCGTGCCGGCCACGGGGCTCACCAGCGAGCGCTCGGAGCCGACCAGGCGGTTCAGCAGGCTGGACTTGCCCACGTTGGGGCGCCCGACGATGGAGAGGCGAATCCCGTCCTCGTCCCCATCCGTCTCCGCCTCCTCGGGCAAAAGAGCGAGCAGCTCGTCCAGCAGGTCCTCCAGGTTCCGTTTGTGGAGGGCGCTCACCCCCACCACGTGCTCGAACCCCAGGGCGTAGGCGTCCGTCACGTGCACCTCATGCTTGAGGTCGTCCATCTTGTTGACGGCGACCACAACGGGTTTTCGGCTGCGGCGCAGGAGGTGGGCCACCCCCTCGTCCGCCGGGGTCACGCCGGCGTGCCCGTCGATGACCATCAAAAGCGCGTCGCACTCCTCGATGGCCTCCTTGACGTGGGCCTCGATCCCTGCGCTGAACGCACTTTCCTCGCCCAGAATGCCGCCCGTGTCCACGACGTAAAAGGACCGGCCGCGCCACTCCGCCTCGCCGTAAAGACGGTCGCGGGTAACGCCGGGCGTGTCGTCGACGATGGCCTCCCGGCGTCCGATGATCCGGTTGAAGAGCGATGATTTGCCGACGTTGGGCCGGCCCACAATGGCGACGATGGGCATGCTATTGGTCCAGCATGTAGTCGGCAAGCTCCCCGCCCTCGAGTCCGGCTCCGAGGGCAAGGGCGAGCCGGATTCGGGCCTGGAGGGGCGAGAATCTCCCTGCGCTGATCAGCCCCATCTCCAGCAATCGCGCAGCGCTGCCCTCGAAGTCGGCGTGCGTCTGGACGCGCCCGATCGGGCAGCGGGAGGCGAGGACCACGGGGGTACCGGTACGGAGGACCTTGCGCAGGAGAGGAACCCAGGAGGGGGGGACGTCCCCGTTGCCGAACCCGGCCACGACGATCCCCTCGACCTCCTCGATGCGCTTGTCCAGGAGCGCGTTCAGCAACACATCTCCGCCCCCCAGGGAGGCGTCGACGATCTCGACGACCCGGGCCGGGACGGTTTCGATGTCCAGAACCTTTCCGCGCCTGGGGGAACGCAGGGGCTGAAGATCCCCCGAGGGCTCGATGAACTCGCTCAGCGGGCCGCAGGGGAAGGAGAGAAAGCCGGAGCGGCTGAAATTGGAGAACTGGACGAGGTCGGCGGCCGCGTAGAGCGCGTCCTGGATGCAGACGACGGCGCCCTGCCCCCAGCAGATTTCGGAGAGGGCCGCACGTACGGATTGAGCCAGATGCAGGGTGGTCTCGCTGCCGGATACGCCCGCGTTGAAGATGGAGGCCGTGAAGATCAGCGGCTGGGGAAAACTCCACACGAGGTCGGCGAAGTAGGCAAGCTCCGTCAGGGCCTGAGTGCTGCAGGTGATGACGATGCCCTTGGCCCCCTCCTTGACCTGGGATGCGGCCAGCTGGGTCAGGTCGCTGCACATGCGCAACGTGTAGTAGGACAGGGGCTGAAAGCTCCAGTCCTGCAACGCGATACTCTCCCGGTACTCCTCGGGCAGAAAGCATTCCAGCTCCGCTTGTCCCAGAGGGATCTTCTCCTTGGAACTGCCCTCCCGACGATGGACGATCTGTCCGCCGGCCAGGATGAGGGCGATCTTGTCTCTGTTCGACATAACGCTTGTCTTTCCTCTCTTCGGGGCGGCCCCCGGTCTGTCTCGAGGGGACGGCCGGGGTCAGTACCCCAGGCTCTCCCCCACCATGATAACATGCGTCCTTCTCCCGTTGGTGGGACGCTCGAGGATCAGCAGCGCGCGGCAGACCCGGGAGGGGGAGTCGCAATCCACGCAATGGCCGGTCTGGATACAGGGGGTGCTGCCGCTCAGACGAAGGACGTTGGGGGGCGTCGCCGCACGGGCTCGGCTGATCGCTTCCTCCAGCGAGCCCGCCACCTTGTTGATGCCGATGACGAAGATCAGAATATTGCGTCCCCAGGCCATGGCGCTGACCCGGTTGCCGTTGCCGTCGATGTTCACGATCATGCCGTCGCGGGTGACCGCGTTGGCGCTGGTGAGGAAGTAGTCCGAGCAGTACTCGTCCATGAGCGTCTGCATCCGCTCCTCCGGCGTCAGGTTCGGGTTCCAGTGATGGTGAATCGTGCACCCCCGCTCGGCGAGCCTTTCCATGGCGCCGATCTCACGGATCGTCACCGTGCCCGGAACGCCCACGACGGCCCCCTCCGGGATCAGCTTGAGGACCTCCTCCAGAGCGGCCTCCCGCGTCGGTGCGTAGACGGCCTGATACCCCTTTTTGTTCAGCTCCTTGACCACGGTGTTCCCCAACGCCTCGTGGGCCTTGGTGCGCGCGGCTTCGAACGGATTCATGATCTGTTTCCCCCTCCGAATCTGAGTGTCGTTTTGTAAGGATCGGAAAATTCGGCGGGAACAGGCCCGCCGTCTTGCCTTAATGACGCCGCCGGGGAACAGGCCGTGAGCCGGCGAAGGCTTCCGGGAGCCGCGAAAGGTGCGCATCGGTTCCGTTATTTGGGGGTTGCCCTTTTGCGCTTTTTGGGGGGCGGGGACTTTTTCAGGGCCTGCTCCAACTCGTCGATCTTGGCCTTGAAGGTGACGCTCTCCGCAACGTTCTTTTCGGCGTCGCGCAGCAGTTTCAGCGCTTCGGCGGCCTTTCCGTCGCCCTGATACGCTCCGGCCAGGCCGAGCCAGGGGCGCTCGTCGTCGCTCCGAAGGGCGAGGGCCTTCAAGAAATAGGCGGCGGCGTCGTCGTAACGCTTCAGGTTCAGGGCGACGGTCCCGACCTCCAGATGCTTCTCGTAGTCCTGAAGCGGATTTTTGGGCTCAACCGGTTTTGCATCGGGCATCAGTCCCGCGACGCGTTTCACCGCGCCCAGGGCCTCGTTCGAGGAGGGCCGGACGTCCAGCGCACGGCGGTAGGCGTCCAGCGCTTCCACGGGCCTGCCGCGTTCCTCGAGGAGGCGCCCCAGGGCAAAATGCGTGTTGTAGCTGATGGGGACCAGACTCGCCGACTGCATCAGGTGCGCGATGGCCTTGTCGGGATCCTTGGTCGCGGCGTACAGGCGGCCGATCTCGTAGAGCGCCCGGCCCCGATTCTCGCTGTCCTCCCCGGAAAGACGATCGAGGTGAAGACGCCAGACCGTGAGCGCCTGATCGGGATGCCCGGCGGCCTCCGAGGAACGGGCCAGTCCCAGCAGGACCTCCTCCGAATTCGGATAGCGGTCGAAACCCCTCTGGTAGAGCTCCATGGCCTTGTCGTAGCGCCCCTGGTCGTAGAATTGCCGGGCCTCTTTGGCGATGTTGCCCAGGGAGTTCCGCTGCATGTGCCCATAGAGGACAAAAAGCGCCCCGAGAATGAGGATCGCGAAGGCGCAAAGCACAAAAATTCTCGATCGGTGTCGAGGGGACAGAACACGTTGCATGATTTTCGAGTGCCTTTGCTGGGTGACTTTGCGCAGATGTTGGGCGAGGCGGATATCGCGCTCCTCCTCGGATCCCTCGTCCCCTCTGAGGAGGAGCGGGTCGGGGGGCGCATCCTCCTCGGAGGGCGTTCGTGGAATGTCCTCCGAGGGGGGCGTCGTCGCCTCCCCGGCCTCGAGCGCCTCCCCGGAGGGGGAAGGGAGCATGCTCTCCTCCTCCCGCGTCTCTTCGGCCGGATCCTCGGATGGAGAGGGTGCGGGCTCGGAGAGGGGAGGGAGCGGAGGCTCCGCGCCGAAACCCCTCACCGGCCCCTCTCCGGATCGGGAAGGGACCTCAGGGGACTCGGGCGCAACCACGTCGGGCTCGGGAGCGGCCTCCTTCACGAACGGGGCCGCAGCTTCGACGGTCTCCCGCTCGGGTACGGACGGGATGCTTGCGGGATCGTGCGCAAGCGCGCCCTCCTCCCGAGAGGGAGGGGAAAGGGAAACCTCGTTGAAAGCGGTGCCCTCCCCGAGTTCGGATGGGGGACGGACGTCGTGCGGAAGGAGGGCCAAGGAGCCCTCGGGGGTGGGTCTGAACGGCGTCTCGGAGGAGGAATGGAGACGGATCACAGGCAGCCCGACATTATTATTGTCGGCCGTTTCCAGTCCCCTCAGCGTCGTCGTTTTCCCTTTCAGCCATTCCTCAAGATCCCGTCTCAATTTGCCTCACCTCCAGGCAAGTTTATCAATATTCTTCGGGGTTTGCAATGAGTCGTCCCTCTGGCGGAGAGGGGAAATGCCGGGGGGGTCGATTCATAAATCCTTGCCGTGCTATAATTTTCACGATTTTGCAGAACTTTGAGATGGGCTTCGTCCTTTGCGCTGGGATTGTTTTGAGCGCTCGGTGGAGGATTTTCTGCACGGAGCGGGCGGGGTGCCTCTCGATCGAGGGGTGTGGATAGGTGTCGAAGGGTTTTCGCAGGCGGCGCATTGTTCTGGTTCGGCACGGGATGACCGATTGGAATCGGGACTATCGCTTTCAGGGGCGGACGGACGTCCCGCTGAACGACGAGGGGCGTGCTCAGGCGGCCCGGTTGGCCGCCCGCTTGGCGTCGTGGCCGATGGAGGTCGTCTATTCCAGCCCCCTGCAGCGCGCTTTGGGGACGGCACAGGCTTTGGCGGAGCCCCACGATCGGACTCCCGTGACGTTGGACGGGTTGGCGGAGGTCAATTTCGGATCCTGGGAGGGGTGCTCCGTCCTGGGGCTGAAAAAAACTCGGCCGGACGCCTTCGGAATGTGGATGCGGGATCCCTTCTTCAACATGCCTCCCGGGGCGGAGGATTGGACATCCATAAGGGAGCGCGTGGCGAGCGCCGTGGAGAGGATCCTGGAGGGGCCGCAGGAGCGGATCGCCATCGTCTCCCACGGCGGGATCGTCAGGGTTCTGTATGCGGTCCTGGTGGGGCTGGACCCGCACACGGTCTGGCGTCTCAGGGTCCACAACTGTTCCGTAAGCGGCGTGGAGATACGGGAGGACGGGGCGTCGCTGGTTTTTTCGAACGACGATCTGCATCTAAGGGGAGATACCGAAGGGAGTTCGTTGCCCTTGTGGTAAAATCTCACCACGTTCCCGAGCCCCTTTCCGGCCAAAAGACGGCGCGCAGACGGACAGGAGGCACTTCGATCGGAGATCGGCAAAGGGGGCACTGAATTTTATGGCGGACGGGCCGGGCATCCGAGTTGAGGAGAGGAAGACGTCGGCTTCGTTGAACCCGGAGAGGGAGAGGACGCTTTGGGGGCTTTGCCGTTCCGGCGACGCGGAGGCTCGGGAGGAGCTGATCGTCGCCTATCGTCCTCTGGTCTTCTGGATTGCCAAGCGGATCCACGCCCACCCCTCCCTGAGGCAGGACCTCGTCCAGGAGGGGATGTTGGCTATGATCGGCGCTGTGGACAGGTTCGATCCCGATCGGGACCTGAAGTTCTCCACTTACGCCTATCACCGGATTCGGGGACAAATGATCAACATGCTGGAGCGCTCCGAACGCCGAGCCCCGCTTCCCGTCCCGGACGAGTGGCTCGAGGTCGATCCCGAGCCCAGGGACGAGGAATGGCTGGATGTCGCCGAAAGCATCGGGCGTCTGGAGGGGCGGGAGGCGGAGGTGGTCTCCGCGCTCTTCTTCGAGGGGAAGGATCCCCGGGACGTGGCGGACGAACAGCGTCTGGACGTCAGCCACGTGTACCGCCTGCGCCGCAGCGCCGTAGCCCGCATCCGAGGCTGGCTGGGGCTGGCCCCCTCCGGCGGCGCCATAAAGGACGAGGCGTTGGGGATAAAATAGGAGGAGAGGCGCGGGGTGTCTCTCGTCGACCCAGGACAAGAACGGGGGCACGGGATGGTCAGGAGGGGTATGGAAAGGCGGATTGCCGGCATCGTCCGTTGGCTGGAACGCTTTCAGCGTTCCTACCGCTCGGGTGCGCTCGAAAACGCCCTGATGGATGCCGAGTGCGCCAGGGCGGACCTCGAGACCCTGCGTCGGGACGTCTGGATGGCTCTGGACCCCTCCTCCGCGTCGAATCGACGCAGAGGGAGGTTGCTGTGCCGTACGGTGGCGTCGGCGCTTCTCGTGATCCTGGCGACGGCGTCTCCGGTGTCCCAGGTGCGGGGAGCACGGCCCGCCGCGCTGTCCGGGGAGCTCCTTGAAGGAGGGGGCGAGCCGTACGATTCCCTCCTGGCCTGGACGTCCCTGGATAGGGAGGATGTGGGGCGGGGGCTGCCGTTGAGGTTCGGATCGTTTGCGGACGAGCCTCCCATGCCGCCTGCGGACAAGACGACGGCTTCCCGAAGGGACAACCCCTCGGGGGCGGGTTCCGAATCCCGCGGGAGGAGCGCCCGTAGGGCCTTGGAGCCCGACGGGCCTGCAAAGAAAAAAGAGATCCCTCACGAGAAGATTTTCTCGTTGCTTCAGACGGGGACTCGGGCATTGAGAAAAGAGGGCCCCGTGATCGCAGTCGATCGGGGACAGGGGAAGGGAGAGGGTGGCCTTTGAGCTACGGTCTGGTTTGGGGGATGTCGGGAAGAGGGAGCAAATTTTTGGGGCTTTTTTCAACTTTGTTTTTTGCCTGTCTTCTGGCATTTTCCGGGCCCGCTCTTGCGGCCGATGCGCCGAGGGTCGTGTCCGTCGACGTTTCGGGCAACGAGCACATCGCGGCGCAGTACATTTTGGGCGTGGTCGAGACGAGGATGGGGGCCGAGCTGAACCGGGACACGCTTCAGAAGGATATCGAGGCCATCTACAGCCAGGGCTTTTTCTCCTACGTGGACGTCGACCTCAGGCCCGAGGGAGAGGGCGTCTCGGTCACCTACTCCGTCCGGGAGAACCCCGTGATCGAGTCGATATCCTTCTCGGGCAACACCATCTACACGAGCGAGGTCCTGATGAAGGAGGTGTTCTCGCAGGTCGGGACGGTCTTCAACCGCGTCTTCTTCCGCAACGATCTCGACAGGATCCAGGACCGCTACCACAAGGGCGGCTACGTCATGGTGCGGATCGCGGACGTCAATGTTGACGGGGGCCGGATCAGGGTCAAGATACTGGAGCCGCGCGTGGGCAACGTGGTGATCCAGGGCAACAAGAAGACCAAGACCTACGTTATCCGCCGGGAGCTCAAATTGAAGGAGGGCGACCTCTTCAACGTGGTTCACTTCCGGCACCATCTGGGCAAGCTCCAGGGGATGGGCTATTTCGAGGACGTCAACGTGGGGTTTGACGCCCCCGAGGGGCGGGACGACGTGGTGGACCTGATCCTGACCGTCAAGGAGAAGAAGACGGCCTCCATCGGCCTGAATCTGGCCTACGGCACGGAGAGCGGGATCAGCGGCGGCCTGACCTACAGCGACACGAACCTTCTGGGGCGCGGATACAACCTGGAGGTCGGGTTCGACGAGGGGGACGAGGCCAGCTACTGGGCCACTCTTTCCAGTCCCTACATGGACAGGAGCACCTATGCCTGGCGCGTCGGGGTGCGCTACAACACCTACGACGACCGTTACTATTACCACAGGGGCGAGAAGCAGTTCGAGTTCGACGAGGAGAGCCTGAACATCTACGCCGGCCTGGGCAGGAAGTTCGGCCGCAAGGAGGACTGGAGCTGGTTCCTCACGCTCCGCCGCCTCGACACCTCCTACTCGGACGTCCACAACACCATTCCCGGTTACGTCGACGACCTGACGATGTGGGCGGGCGTGAACATGACGGCGGAGCTCCAGGTCACCCTGGACAAACGCGAACCCTACCTTCCCTACAGCAAGGGGTTTATCTGGGACGTGACGCTCGAGCAGGCCGCGAAGGTGCTGGGCGGGGAATACGATTACCTGAAGTATTGGACGCAGCTTCGGTATTACCTGCCCCTCAATCGGTTTGTGGAGGGGGTCGTGGACCTCGACGGCCTGTGGACCGAGGACATGCCCGTCCTCTTCGCCGCGCGCCTGAGGGCCGGAGCCGCGACGGTGGACGAGCTGCCCGCCTTTACCCGCTACTCTCTGGGGGGCATGAACACGCTGCGCGGCTACAACAGCCGTTCCTTCGAGGGGAACAGCATGATCCTGGGCAACTTCGAGCTTCGGGTGCCCGTGCACAAGAACTTCTCCCTCGTTGGGTTTTACGACGTCGGGAATGCCGACAACGACATGGACTGGGGCGATCTTCACGATGACTACGGGTTCGGCCTTCGCGTGAAGACCCCGTTCGGGAATCTCCGTCTGGATTACGCCTATGGCGAAGACGAGAACAAGACGTATTTCGGCTTTGGAGAGATGTTCTAAAGGGACGTTTCCATCGCTTCACGCGGGATTTTCGGGGAGGGCTGCGGTGTTCCTTCTGGGGGCTGCAGCTTTCCTCTTGGGGGCGTTCGTGCCCCCCAGTGCGGCCCTGACGGTCTCGGGGCTGCCGGAGTGGCTCGCGCCCTCCGTCCTCCGGAGCCTGGAGGCCGTTTGGGACGAGATCCCGAGCGGTCCGGAGGTCGATCGGACGGGGACCCTGTCCGTCGTCGCCACGCGTCTGTTCGCGGGATACCGGGTGGCCGTCGTTGCGGGGCCGGAGGGCCCCAGGGTGCTCTTCGACGGGGCGGGGACTCCGGCCTGGAGCGTCCGGCCCTCCCTGCCCGAGATCCGGGAGCCCGTTCTTTCGTGGTTCGTATCGGATCTCAGCGGTCTGGAGGACGAGGTCGCGTCCCTGACGTCAGGGCTGCCCCCCGAGGCGCTCTCCTGGGCCGACGTCCTGCTCCGGGAAAAGATCGGAGAGCTCATGGAACGGCGTCTGCCGGGCTGGGACTTCTCGGTCCGGGCCGTTCTCGAGGGGACGGAGGCCGCCCTGGTCCTTTCTTTCCGTCCCAGGCAGCCCCTGGTGCTGGCCGTGACCCCCTCGCTCTACTCCACGACGATGCCCGCCATGTTTCAGTCGGACCTCGAGGCCAAGCTGCTTCCGGGGCTCTCTCCCCTGATCGGCCTCCCCGTCGAGTGGGTGGCCCGCCATCGTGAGGGGGTCGAGGCTCTGGCCCGGAACTTTCTGGAGGATCGGAATTCCGTCTCCAACCTCCGGGCCAGGGTTGCGGTTTCCTTTGTCCCCGGGGCCGTTTCGAAGATGGATGCCCGCGTGGACAGCGACCGCTTTCTCTTTCACGTCTGGGTGGCCGCCTACGCCGGGCTGGAGGGACGCTATCCCGAGGCGGGGCTGTTCCTGGGATGGAACACCGCCCATCTGACGGGGGTGGACCTCGAGCTGTACGGGGAGGCCCTGGTGGAGCTCGAGGATTTCGGGATGACCCGCCGGCTGGGTGCGCGCATGCGCGTCCTCGGGGACCTCCGGCTGGGCGTGGAGATGGAGTGGCCGGAGGGCATCGGATTCTATCGGGCGCTCTGGGATCCCGGGCGGGTCCGCAGGCCCTATTTCTGGTGGCGTTACGGTCCCGACTGGGGGCACGAGGCGTCGTTGGGCTATCGCTTCAACGAGCACCTTTCCGTCGAGATTCACTATAGCGGCGGCGGCGAGGACAAGATAGGCCTGAGGGGGATTCTGTCCCTGTGACCCCGGGCGGCCGGGAACCGTGCGGATATGGAGATGAAGAGGACGATGGAGATCACGCTGGCTACGCTGGGAGCGAAGTTGGAGATGGAGGTGCTGGGGGACGGAGGGCGCGTGGTGCGCGCTGTGACCACCCCCGAGGATCCCCGGGAGGACGGGCTTTGCGTCGTCTGGGACGAGCGGGTGCTCTCGGACCTGCCCCCCGACGTCTTGCTGATGGCGTCTCGAAGCGCCTTTACGCCTGGCCGCGGGGGGCTCGTCTCCGACCGCCCCAAGGAGGTCTTGCCCCGGCTGCTGGCGCTCTTCGCCCCGCCTCGTCCCGCCACGAGCGGGACGCACCCCTCCGCGGTCGTCGCCGAGGATGCGGACGTCCGGGACGGCGCGTGGGTGGGGGCCCTGGCGGTGGTGGGCTCGGGCTCGGTGATCGAGCCGGGGGCCCGGATCGAATCCGGGGCCTATGTCGGGAGAAACTGCCGGGTCGGTCGGGGGACGCTCGTCGAGCCCCGTGCCGTACTGTTGGACAACACGCGCGTCGGCCGGGACTGCATTCTGCACTCCGGCTGCGTGCTGGGATGCGACGGCTTCGGCTTCGTCCCTTCGCCCGAGGGGCCGGTGAAGATTCCGCAGATCGGCGGGGTCGTGATCGGGGACGCCGTCGAGATCGGAGCGTGCAGCACCGTGGACCGCGGCACGATTGGGGATACCCTGGTCGGGGATGGCACCAAGATCGACAACCATGTGCAGATCGGGCACAATGTCCGCATCGGCCGTTGCTGCATCATCTGCTCGATGTCCGGGATCGCCGGAAGCTCCGTCCTGGAGGACGGGGTGACGCTCTCCGTTCAGGCGGGGGTGACGGACCACGTGCGGATCGGCAGAGGCGCGGTCCTCGCCGCGCGCAGCGGCGTGACGAACGACATCCCCGCGGGGGCCGTCATGTCGGGCTTTCCCGCGCGGCCGCACGGTGCGGCAAAGCGTGCCCAGATGCTGGCCGCCGAGCTCCCCGAGCTGTTCAAGCGGCTCCGTCGTCTGGAGCGGGCCGTGAAGGGCCGGGAGGAGGACGGGGATGCCTGAGGTCGGTCGTGGAGTCGCTCTCTCGCCCTTCCGGCGCCTGACGGGCGGCTTTATCCTGCGGGGCGTCGGGCTGCACTCCGGCCGGGACTGCGTCCTGACCGTCGAGCCCTGCGACGGCGGACCGATCTTGTCGCACGAGGGGATGTCTCTGCCCCTGAGCGAAATGGGGTTGTCCGGGGACGCTCGGGGCTCGGACTACGTCTTTCCGGACGGGCGCCGCATCCGGACCTGCGAACACGTGCTCTCCGCCCTGGTAGGGCTGGGGGTCTGGGGTTTTCGTCTGACGGTCGAGGGGCCCGAGATGCCCGCGCTGGACGGCTGCGCGGAGCGGATGGCGGAGCGCGTCCTGGAACATTCCGAGCGCTGCGCCTCCGGGCCGGAGCCCTTTGCCCTCTCGACGCCCCTGCACGTCGGCGACGCGTCCCGTTTCGTCGCGGCCTTCCCCGCGTCCGCCTTCGGCGTCACCTATGCGGTGCGCTACGCCTCGCCGCTGATCGGAACGCAGATGCTGGATCTGGCGGGTGGGGCCGAGGCCTACCTGGAACACGTCGCCCGGGCCCGGACCTTCGCCATGGAGGCGGAGATCGAGGCGCTGAGGGCGCAGGGCATGGCGTTGGGGGGATCCCTGGAGAACGCCGTCCTGGTCGGAGAGACGGAGGTCCGGGCCTCGGGAGGGCTCCGCTGGCCCGACGAGTTCGTTCGGCACAAGGTGCTGGACCTCATCGGCGACCTGGCCGCCGTCGGCCGGCCGCTGCGCGCCCACGTCGTCGCGGTCCGGGCCGGACACGAGCTGCACCTGCGTCTGGCGGAGCGGCTGCGCGCTCTGAGCCGCGGGCTTTGAAGGATAAAATTTTTTCTCGGAGGTACTTCCATGGACATTATGGAGATCATGAGGACCCTGAAGCACCGCTACCCCTTCCTGATGGTGGATCGGATCACGGAGTACAGCGACAGTCACGTCGTGGGGTACAAGAACGTCACCATCAACGAGCCGTTTTTCCAGGGGCATTTTCCCGAGGAACCCGTCATGCCGGGGGTGCTGATCCTTGAGTCCATGGGACAGGTCGCCTCGGTCATGGTCGCGGTGCGCCTGGGCGAGGAGCAGGAGGGGAAGATCGCCTTCCTGGCCGGGGTGGACAACGCGCGGTTCCGTAGGCCGGTGCGGCCCGGGGACAGGCTCGTGACCCGGGCCGAGCTCACTCGCCTTCGCGGTACCATCGGAAAGGCCAAGGTGACGGGATTCGTGGACGACGAGGTCGTCGCGGAGGGGGAATTCGTCTTCATGGTGGCCTCGACCCTGAAGAAGGGGGGGGCCGGAGGGGAGGGGGCAAAATGAGCGTGACCGTCCATCCCACAGCCGTCGTCGCGCCGGGGGCCGAGCTGGGGGACGGTGTTCGGGTCGGTCCCTACTGCCGCATCGCCCCGAGGACGACGATCGGAGAGGGCACGGTTCTGGAGGCCTTCGTCAGCGTATGCGACTGCGTGACGATCGGCAGGAATTGCCGGATCCACGAGTTCACCGTGCTGGGCGGGGATCCGCAGGACCATGGCTATCGGGGCGAGGAGACCTGGGCGCGCATCGGGGACGATAACGTCATTCGGGAGAACGTCACGATCAACCGTGCGACGGGCGAAGGGTGCGAGACCGTGGTTGGAAACGGCTGCTTCCTCAT
The DNA here is from genome assembly GCF_003860125.1 of Fretibacterium sp. OH1220_COT-178. Taxonomy (NCBI): domain Bacteria; kingdom Thermotogati; phylum Synergistota; class Synergistia; order Synergistales; family Aminobacteriaceae; genus Fretibacterium; species Fretibacterium sp. OH1220_COT-178. The sequence continues at coordinate 72,649 of NZ_RQYL01000006.1, forward strand.
GGATGGGGTGCACCTGGCGCATAATGTCCGGTTGGGCGACCACGTGACCCTCGCCAACAAGGTGGGGCTCTCCGGCTTCGTCTCGGTGGGGGATCATACCGTGTTCGGCGGCATGTCGGGCGTCCATCAGTTCGTTCGCATTGGAAGCTATTGCATGATCGGGGGGCTTTATCGCGTCACGAAGGATGTCCCCCCCTACACGCTGGCCTCGGGGGAGCCCCTGCGGCTCACGGGGCTGAACGTCGTCGGCCTGAAGCGGGCCGGCTTTTCCTCCGAGGTGCGCGGGGCCGTGCGCGCCTTCTACAGGGAGCTTTACCGCCGGGACCGGCTCTTCTCCCAATCCCTGAAGGAGGCCCGGGCGACTCGCGAGGCCCGTACGCCCGAGGTCCGGGCGATCCTGGACTTCTACGAGGGAAGCCGCCGCGGGGTCACCTTCTGGGGGCGCGGAGCGGGGGAGACGCGCGAGGACTAGGCGCCGAAGGACGCCTCGTCATTTTCGTTTTGGAGGGAGGTCGTTTTTCATGAGGGCGGATTCCGGATCGATACGCAAAACGGTGGACATTCCCGGGCTGATCAGCGATTACTACACCCTCGGTCCCGACCCCGACGACGGAGCGCAGCTCGTGGCCTTCGGGACGTCCGGGCACCGAGGCTCCTCGTCCCGCAAGAGCTTCAACGAGGCGCATATCACGGCCGTCGCGCAGGCCGTCGCGGAACACCGCCTCGAGGCGGGCATCACGGGCCCCCTTTACATTGGCGCGGATACGCACGCTCTGTCCGAGCCCGCGCTCCGGACCTGCGTGGAGGTCCTGGCGGCCGGCGGCGTGACGATCGTCCTGCAGGAGGGCCTTTCCCCGACTCCTACGCCCGTGGTCTCCCGTGCGATTCTCCGGCATAACCGGGAGCGCGGGGCGCGGGGCCAGGCCGACGGCCTGGTGATCACTCCCTCGCACAACCCGCCGGAGGATGGAGGCATCAAGTACGATCCTCCAAGCGGCGGCCCCGCCTCGCCGGAGATCACCTCGAAGATTCAAAGGCGCGCCAACGAGCTGATCCGGAACGGCGTGGAGGCCGTGCGGCGCGTCCCCTTCGAACGGGCGCTGAAGCTCGACACCACGGTGTTTTACGATTACGTCATGCCCTACGTCCGGGCGCTCGCGGACGTTATCGACATGGAGGCCATCGCGGGCGCGGACCTGCACATCGGGGTGGATCCCCTGGGCGGGGCGGGCATCGGCTATTGGGAGCCGATCGCCGATCTCTACGGCCTGAAGAATCTGGAGGTCGTGAACCCCGAGCTCGACCCCACCTTCTCCTTCATGCCCCCGGACCACGACGGCAAGATCCGCATGGACTGCTCGTCCCCGTGGGCGATGGCGAATCTGGTCCGGATGAAGGATCGGTTCGACGTGGCCTTCGGCAACGACACGGACTATGACCGGCACGGCATCGTGACCCCCTCGGGGTTGATGAATCCCAACGCCTACCTGGCCGTGGCCGTGCAGCACCTCTTCTCCACCCGCGCGCGCTGGCGGCCGGATGCGGCCGTGGGCAAGACCGTGGTGTCGAGTTCCATCATCGACCGCGTCGCGGAGGGATTGGGCCGCAGGCTCTGCGAGGTGCCCGTCGGGTTCAAATGGTTCGTGGACGGTCTGCTCGACGGCTCCATGGGCTTCGGCGGGGAGGAGAGCGCCGGGGCGTCGTTCCTGTGTCGCGACGGCTCGGTCTGGACCACCGACAAGGACGGGATCATCATGGATCTGCTGGCCGCGGAGATCCTGGCGGTGACGGGCAAGGACCCCTCCCGGCACTACGAGGAGCTGACCGCGCGGTACGGCGCTTCCCGCTACGCACGCATCGACGCGCCCGCCACGCCGGAGCGCAAGGCGGCCCTGGCGAAGCTGTCGCCCGAGCAGGTGAGGGCCGACACCCTCGCGGGCGATCCGATCGTCTCGCGGCTGACCTGCGCGCCGGGCAACGGGGCGCCGATCGGCGGGCTCAAGGTTGTGACCGAAAACGGATGGTTTGCGGCCCGCCCCTCGGGGACGGAGGATCTCTGCAAGATCTATGCGGAGAGCTTCGTGGGGGAGGAACATTTGAAGCGCATCCAGGAGGAGGCGAAACGGATCGTCTCCGACGCGGTCTGAGGGGGCACGGGATGAGGCTCGACAAGTTCCTGAAGCTGGCCCGCCTGGTCAAGCGCCGCAATGCGGCTCAGGAGATGATCGAACTGGGGGCCGTCCGCCTGGACGGCCGCTCCTGCAAGTCCTCCGCCGAGGTGCGGGAGGGGGCCGTGCTCGAGGTGGCCTACATGAACCGGGTCCTGAAGGTCCGCGTGCTCTGCGCGGAGGAGGCGCTTCTGAGGCGGCCCGGGACGGTCTCCTGGGAAGCGGTCGAGGAGCGTGCCGTGATGCCGGACCAGAGCCCCTGGCCCTCCGAGTGACCGCGCCCTCGGGTTGTTCTATAATGAGACCGGCATTCGAAAAAGGAAGGGAGCGGTAGGGCATGGCTATGATAGTCGGAATTCACGGCAGGGAGATATTGGACTCCAGGGGCAACCCCACGGTGGAGGTCGACGTCTTTTTGGAGGACGGCAGCTTCGGAAGGGCCGCCGTTCCCTCGGGGGCTTCGACGGGCGTTCACGAGGCCCTCGAGCTCAGGGACAAGGGGCCTCGCTATTGCGGCAAGGGGGTCCTGAAGGCCGTCGAGAACGTCAACGACAAGTTGGCTTCCGAGCTCATCGGTCTGGATGCCGACGATCAGGGAGGGCTCGACGCCGCCATGCTGGAGCTGGACGGGACGTCCGGAAAGTCGAACCTCGGGGCCAACGCCATCCTGGGCGTCTCCATGGCGGCCGCCCGGGCTGCGGCGCAGAGCCACGGGCTCTCCCTCTGGGCCTATCTGGGAGGCGTGGGGGCGTACATCCTGCCCACCCCGATGATGAACGTCATCAACGGCGGCGCCCATGCGGACAACAACGTCGACATCCAGGAGTTCATGATCGTGCCGCACAAGGCGTCCTCCTTTTCCGAGGCGCTGCGCATGGGTACGGAGACCTACCACGCTCTGAAGGAGTGCGTCAAGGCGCGCGGCTACGCGACGGGCGTGGGGGACGAGGGGGGCTTCGCCCCGAACCTCGGGAGCAACCGGGAGGCCCTGGACCTACTGATGGAGGCGGTGAACAAGGCCGGCTACGCGCCGGGCACGGATATCGGCTTCGCGCTCGACGTCGCCTCGTCCGAATTCTTCAAGGATGGCAGCTACGTCTTCGCCGGGGAGGGGAAGACGTTCTCGGCGGCGGAACTCATCGCGTATTACGAGGGCCTGGTCAAGGACTATCCCATCCTCTCGATTGAGGACGGGATGGCGGAGGACGACTGGGAGGGCTGGACGGCGCTCACCCAGGCCCTGGGCGGCAGGGTCCAGTTGGTCGGCGACGACCTGTTCGTGACCAACCCCGAGATTCTGGGGCGCGGGATCGAGCGGGGGATCGCCAACGCCGTACTGGTGAAGCTGAATCAGATCGGGACCGTCTCCGAGACCCTGGAGGTCATCCGGATGGCGACCCTGGCGGGCTATGCCTCGGTGATCTCGCACCGTTCGGGCGAGACGGCCGATACCTTCATCGCCGACCTGGCCGTGGCCTCGCGGGCCGGCCAGATCAAGACGGGCAGCATCGCCCGTACGGACCGCGTGGCCAAGTACAACCAGCTGCTCCGCATCGAGGAGGAACTGGGCGAGAACGCGCGTTACGCCGGGCTGAGCCTGTTCTCCCGCAAGTAGGGCGGGCCTTCGGAAGCCGTGGCTCCTGCCTCGGCGGGGGAGGGGGCCGGTACATTTTTCGGCGGGGCGCCGCCCCGTCAATCGATATCTCTATTCAGGAGGAATACGTTCATGAAGAAGATCGTCAGCACCGACAAAGCGCCTGCGGCCATCGGCCCCTACAGCCAGGCCGTCCAGGCCGGGCAGTTTCTGTACGTCTCCGGGCAGACCCCGCTGGACCCCAAGACCGGGGCGATCGTGGAGGGCTCCGTGGAGGATCAGGCCGTCCGCGTTCTGGAGAACGTGAAGGGGATCGTCGAGGCCGCGGGCTACTCCATGCAGGATGTCGTCAAGACTACGGTGTTCGCGACGGATATGGCGAATTTCGCGGCCGTCAATGGCGTATACATCAAGTATTTCGGCGAGAACCCTCCGGCGCGTTCCTTCGTCGCCGTCAAGGGACTGCCCAAGGACGCGCAGGTCGAGATCGAGGTCGTGGCCTGGAAGGCGTAACCTCAGCCGGATAGCTCTGGACCGCGTCGCCCTGCGGCGCGGTCTGCTATAATTCAAAAATACCGATCCATTGCGAGTCGTGCCTCTCGCCGGGTGCTCGTGTTTCCGTCGAGGGGTAATTTTGTGCTGAAACGATTTTATTTATCTCTTTAAGGAGGAGTTTTTAATGGCGGATCAGGCGACGACGACGGCGGTCTCTCCCTGCGGAGCGCCCGGCGGCGGAACGGCGGGCGAGGGCGGTGCTGCGGGAGGCGCACAGGGCATGATGGGGATGCTTTTCCCCCTGGCGATATTCGTCCTCATCTTTTATTTCTTTATCATCCGTCCTCAACGCAAGCGTCAGAAACAGCACGACAACTTGATCTCGAGCATCGGCCGCGGCGACCAGATCGTGACGATCGGCGGGTTTTTCGGCACGGTGCGCGAGGTGCGCGACGACACGTTCCTGGTGGAGCTGGCGGAGGGCGTGAAGGTGCGAATCCTCAAGTCCGCCGTTCAGACCAAGAGGGTCGTCTCGGCGTCGGCGCCTGCGGCCGAGGAGAAGAAGGACCAATAGAGGGCGGATGGCGCAACACACGTCGCGGCGCGTCCCCGGCCCGTTCGGGCCCGGGGCCGCTGCGGTAATTTGGATGCAGGGGGATAAGCATGATTCGTAGAGATCGTCTGCGGCTTTGGGTCGTGGTGATCGTCGTTGTTGCCGCGCTCGCCTATGCGTGGCCCGTGGTGGGGCGGCTCAACCTCGGACTGGACCTGAAGGGCGGCGCGCATATCGTTCTTCAGGCCAAGGACACTCCGGAGGCCCCGATGGGAGAGGACAGCATCGATCGTCTGCTGGCCGTTCTTCGCAACCGTGTGGACCAGTACGGGGTTGCGGAGCCGATCATTCAGAAGAGCGGCCAGGACAGGATCATCATCGACCTTCCGGGAATTCAGGATCCGAATGCGGCTTTGGAGCTGATCGGCAAGACCGCGCAGCTGGATTTTCGCGAGGTGCTGGACGTCAGCGCCCCGCCCCCTCCCTCGCCGGAGAGGAAGAACTACGACAGCGACGAGCAGTTTGCCCGCGCGCAGGAGCGCTGGAGGGCGGCTGCGGAGCTGGGAGGCAACGCCAGCGCGGACTTCGCGGTCCGAGCGGCGGGGATCGAGGGGGCGATCGTCGCCCCAGGCGAGGATGACCGAGGGGAGATGCAGGAGGGGCGTTATTACCTGTTGGGCAAGGTGCTCCTCTCCGGCAAGGAGCTGAAGGACGCCTCGATCAACCCGGATCACCTGGGTCGTATGGGGGTCTCGCTCTCCTTCAACGCGGAGGGCGCGAGGCTCTTCGAGGAGGCCACGGCGCGTCTGGTGGACAAGCAGATCGCCATCGTGCTCGACGGCGTGGTGATCTCCGCGCCCGTCGTTCAGGACCGCATCGCGGGCGGAAACGCCCAGATCACTGGGCGCTTCACGCCGGAGGAGGCCTCCCGGCTCGCCATCATGCTCAAGGCCGGTGCCCTGCCGGTGGCGGTCGAGATCGCCGAGAACCGTTCGGTCGGCCCCAGCCTGGGCGCCGATTCCGTCCGCCAGGGACTCCAGGCGGGGCTTTTCGGAGCGGTCATGGTGCTCGTCTTCATGCTGATCTACTACCAGTTCCGAGGCCTCGCCGCGGATGTCGCCCTGGCCGTGACCATGCTCCTGGTCTTTGCCGGGCTGATCGCCTTCAACGCGACTCTCACCCTGCCCGGCATCGCGGGTATCATTCTGACGATCGGCATGGCGGTCGACGGCAACGTCCTGATCTACGAGCGCATCCGTGAGGAGATGCGGGCCGGGAAGACGCCTCTTGCGGCCCTGGATGCGGGCTTCCGGAAGGCGCTGGTGACGATCCTCGACTCGAACATCACCACGCTGATCGCAGCCGTCGTGCTCTTCTACTTCGGCTCCGGGTCCGTCCGCGGCTTCGGCGTCACGCTCTCCATCGGCCTTGTGGCCAGCGTGTTCGCCAATGTCGTCGTCACCCGCGCTCTCCTTCAGATTTTCATGAGCCGGAAGCAGAACGCCCTGAGGCGAAGCTAGGAGGTGGGCGCGATGGGATTCAACATCAACTTTATGGGGTACCGCAGGCCGGCGCTCGTCCTGAGCCTCGTCCTGTGCGTCATCAGCGTGGGGCTGCTGCTCTTCAAGGGGCTGAACCTCGGCATCGACTTCACGGGCGGCAACGTCATCCAGGTGGAGTTCGAGAATCGTCCCGACGTGGCCAGCGTGCGCGAGGTGGTTTCCGCCGTCGTCGCCAAGGGGGCCATGATCCAGAACTTCGGCGAGAAGGGCATCATCATCCGCACCAACGAGGATACGGAACAGAGCCGCGAGCAGGTGCTCAAGGTCCTGAACGACAAGTATGCGGACATGAAGGTCATCGGGTTCGAGAAGGTCGGTCCCGTGGTGGGCCGCGAGCTGCGCAACCAGGCGGTCGTCGGCATCTCCATCGCCCTGGTCGCCATTCTGATCTACATCACGGTGCGCTTCCAGTTCCGCTTCGCGGTGGTGAGCGTCGTCCCCCTGGTGCACGACGTGCTGATCGCGCTGGGCTTCTTCAGCCTCACCCAGATGGAGATCGCCTCCTCGTTCATCGCGGCTCTTCTGACGATCGTCGGCTATTCGCTGAACAACACGATCATCATCCTGGACCGCATCCGCGAGAACTGGAGGAGCCTGCCGAAGGACGGGATCGTCGATCTGGTCAACCGGTCCGTGAACCAGACGTTCTCGCGCACCATCAACACGACCCTGACGACCCTCTTCCCCGTCATCGCTTTGTGCGTCTGGGGCGGGCCCGTGCTTCAGGCCTTCAGCTACGCCATGCTCGTCGGCATCGTGGCCGGCACCTACAGCTCGATCTTCGTCGCCACGGGGTCGCTGGTCGAGTGGTGGCTCTGCAAGCCGGAGTAGGCCTGGCTCCATTTGGAGGATTATGCTGTTTCGAGGGCGGCCCTTTCAGGACCGCCCTTTTGGTACTGAAGGGCGGAGGAGGGGAGGGATCGAGATGAGAAGCGACAAAGTCAAGAAAGGGGCACAGCGTGCCCCCCATCGTTCCCTGATGTACGCGAACGGGTACACGGATTGGGAGATCGGCCGGCCCTGGGTCGGAGTGGTCAATGCCTACAACGGCATCATTCCGGGACATATCCATCTGAACCGCATCGCCGCTGCGGTCAAGGCGGGGATCTACGCGCATGGAGGCCTTCCCCTGGAGTTTCCCTCCATAGGGGTCTGCGACGGCCTGGCGATGAACCACGAGGGGATGCGCTACTCCCTGCCCAGCCGGGAGCTGATCATGGACTCCATCGAGGTGATGGCCCAGGCGCATGCTCTGGACGCCCTGGTGCTGATCACGAACTGCGACAAGATCATCCCGGGCATGGCGATGGCCGCACTGAGCCTGAACGTTCCCGCGATCCTGATCAGCGGAGGCCCCATGCTCCCCGGCCGCGGGGCGGATCGGGGGCTCGATCTGTCGAGCACCTTCGAGGCGGTTGGGGCCTATGCGTCCGGGCGGATCGACGCGGAGGCCCTGGCCCGCACCGAACGGAACTCCTGCCCCACCTGCGGCTCCTGTGCGGGAATGTTCACGGCCAACACCATGAACTGCGTGATCGAGGCGCTGGGGATGGCCCTGCCCGGAAACGGGACGATCCCGGCCGTCTACTCCGAGCGGGAGCGCCTCGCCAAGGAGACGGGGCGGGCCGTCATGATGCTGCTGGAGCGGAACATCCGTCCGCGCGACATCGTTACGGAGCGGGCCCTCGACAACGCTCTGACGGTGGACATGGCCCTGGGCGGCTCCACCAACAGCTGCCTTCACATTCCGGCCATCGCCCATGCCGCCGGCCTGAAGCTCCCTCTCGAGCGCATCGACGCGGTCAGCCGCAGGACGCCGCACCTGTGCAGCATGAGCCCGGGCGGAAAGCACTACATGTACGACCTGTACCGCGCCGGGGGGATCGGGGCCCTGATGCGCCGTCTGGCCGAGGGCGGCCTGCTCGACACCGGCTGCATGACCGCGACGGGCGAGCCGCTGGAGCTCAATCTGAGGATGGCCCCCGAGGCGGACGACGCGGTCATACGCCCGCTCGCCGATCCGGTCCACAAGGAGGGCGGCATCGCGGTGCTGAAGGGAAATCTCGCCGCCTCCGGCTGCGTCGTCAAGCAGGGGGCCGTGCTGCCCGAGATGATGGTCCATAGGGGGCCGGCCCGTGTCTTCGAGAACGAGGAGGATGCGACCCGCGCCATCATGGAAAGGAAAATCGTCCCGGGCGACGTCGTCCTCATCCGGTACGAGGGGCCCCGCGGGGGGCCGGGGATGCGCGAGATGCTGGGGCCGACCTCCCTGCTGGCGGGGATGGGCCTGGACGGTTCCGTGGCGCTCGTCACGGACGGACGTTTCTCCGGGGCGTCGAGGGGGGCCTCCATCGGGCACGTTTCGCCCGAGGCCGCCGAGGGGGGGACGATCGCTCTGATCCACGAGGGGGACACGATCGAGATCGACATCCCGAACCGCAGGATAGCGCTCCTCGTCGAGGATGCGGAGCTGGAACGCCGCCGCGGGGCTTGGGTTCCGCCGAGCAAGGGGAGCGGCAGCGCCTTCCTGGACCGCTATCGCTCCTTTGTGACCGGTGGAGCGGAGGGGGCAGTGTTTCGTTCCTGAGCTTGTGCCTGCGGTTTTTGCGTTCGATGTGTCTTGGGGAAAACGAGTAAAAGGAGAGGTTGCTGCGATGAAAGGACACGCGCTTAAGGATGTCACGGTGAAGCTCGTCGGCGTCGCCATGGGGCGGGAGCCTGCGGAGACGGTCATCAGAAACGTTCGGCTGGTCAACGTCCACACCGCCGAGATCCTGGAAAGGATGGATATCGCCATAGTCTGCGGACGCGTTGCGCTGGTCGGGGACGCGTCCCATACGATTGGGGAGGGGACCCGGGTCGTCGAGGCCGACGGGATGTACGCCACGCCCGGCTTCATGGATGGCCACATCCATGTGGAGAGCAGCATGATGAACGTGCGCGAGTACGCCCGGACCGTGATCCCGCACGGGACGACGGCCATCTACCCGGACCCCCACGAGATCGCCAACGTCCTGGGCAAGGAGGGCGTGCGCTTCATGATCGACGACGCGAAGGCCACGCCGCTCAAGGTCTTTACGGTCATGCCCTCCTGCGTCCCGGCCGTCCCCGCCTTCGAGGACGCCGGTGCGACCATCACCCCGGAGGACGTCGCCGAGTTCATGGCGCTGGACGGCGTCTGCGGGCTGGGAGAGATGATGAACTTCCCCGGCGTGCTGGGAGGGGACCCGGACATCCACCGCGAGCTCTACGCCACCCTCGACCGGGAAAAGACGATCACGGGACACTACTCCATGCCCGAGACGGGGCAGGGGCTGAACGCCTATATCGCGTCCGGGATCCGCTGCTGCCACGAGTCCGTCCGGCGCGAGGACGCCCTGGCCAAGATGCGCCTGGGCATGTACGCGCAGCTTCGGGAGGGGTCGGCGTGGCGGGATCTGGCCGAGGTGATCAAGAGCGTCACCGAGCGGCGCATCGACACGCGCTTCGCCACGCTCATCAGCGACGACACCCACCCGGACACCCTGCTCTCCCTCGGACACATGGACCACATCGTCCGGCGCGCGGTCTCGGAGGGAGTGGACCCGATCACGGCCGTGCAGATGGCGACCCTCAACGTCGCGCAGTGCTACGGCATGGATCGGGACCTCGGCAGCATCGCTCCGGGCCGGTGCGCGGACATCCTGCTCCTCGCGGACCTGGCCCGGGTGGACGTCCGGAAGGTCTTCATCGACGGGGAGCTGGTCGCGGAGGACGGCAAGCTCGTCGTGGAGATCGAGAGGGCGGTCTACCCCGATTTCGTGAAGAACACCTGTCACCTCAAGCGTCCGTTGTCGGAGGCGGACTTCCGCGTCCCGGCGCCGGAGGGGAGCGGTACGAGCGTCCGGACGCGCGTGATCGAGATCATCGAGGCCCGGGTCGGGACCTATGCCCGGGAGATCGACATGCCGGTCCGGGACGGCCATGTTCCGGCGGACCTGAGCCACGACATCGTGAAGCTCGCCGTGGTGGAGCGCCACAAAAACACCGGGACGATGGGCCGGGGGTTCGTCAAGGGGTTCCGTCTGAAGGGCGGGGCGGTGGCCTCCACGGTGGCGCACGACGCGCACAACCTGATGATCGTGGGGACCAACGACGCGGACATGGCCCTGGCGGGCAACACTTTGGCCGGCTGCGGGGGCGGCATGGTCGCCGTTCGGGACGGCCGTGTGCTGGCGCTCCTGCCTCTGCCGATCGCCGGGCTGCTGAGCGAGGAGGAGGCGCCGGCGATCGCCGAGAAGGTGGTCGAGCTGGATGCCGCATGGAAGGAGCTGGGGTGCGACCTGGAGTCGCCCTTCATGACGATGGCCCTGCTGCCGCTCGCCGTCCTGCCGGAGCTGCGGCTGACGAACCGCGGGCTGATCGATACGGTGAACTATCGCTTTACGGAGCTCTTCGTCTGAGGGAGGGGCTCCTCCATCGGGCCATACTTTTCGAACGTTTTGGGGACCGGCTTTCTGTTTCTGCGGGACAGAGGGCCGGTCCTCTGCTAAACTTGCGGCATCGATTTTTTGATCAAGGGGGCATACGGATTGTCTTTCAACAAGGATCGTATTCTGGATTACGTGGTGAACCTGACCCTGGAGCTGCTGGCCATCCCGTCGGTCGCGGGGGACTGCGGAGAGGCGGTGCAGCGGACGGCACGCGAGTTCGAGGCGCTGGGCATTCCCTACCGCGAGACGAACAAGGGGGCGATCATCGCCACGTGGAAGGGCGCCGACGACGAGCGGCACCGGGTGGTGGCCGCCCACATCGACACGCTCGGGGCCACCGTGCGCCTGATCAAGCCGAACGGCAGGCTTCGGCTCTTTCCGCTGGGCGGGTTCGACTGGCGCAGCTTTGCGGGGGAGAACTGCTTCGTCCGAACCCTGGAGGGGCGGGAGTACCGCGGCACGCTGCTGCCGGACCATGCGGCTCGACACGCCTTTGCCGAGGCCGTGCGCAACGAGCCCCACGATCTGGACAACGTGGAGGTGCGGCTGGACACCCGGACGGACTCCAAGGAGACCACGGAGGCCCTGGGGATCCACTGCGGGGACCTGGTCTTCTTCGACCCCAGAAGCGAGCTGACGGAGACGGGGTATCTCAAGTCCCGTTTTCTGGACGACAAGCTGGGGGTGGCCGTCATGATGGGGGCCGTCAAGGCCATGCGGGAGCAGGGGCTGAGCCCGGCCCACACGACGCATCTCTACGTCAGCAACTACGAGGAGATCGGGCACGGCACCCCCGTGATCCCGGCCAAAACCGTCGAGGTCGCGGCCGTGGACATCGGCGTAGTGGCCGAGGGGTGCGCCTCCAGCGAGCACGCCGTCACGATCGTCTCGCGCGACGGGGCCATGCCCTATGACCGCGAGGCCGTACTCCAGCTGAAGCGTCTGGCGGAGGGGGAGGGGATTCCCTACCGGATCGATGCCTACATCAACTACGCCTCGGACGCATCGGTCAGCGTCAAAAGCGGCAAGGACGTGCGCGCAATCTGTTTCGGCCCCGGCGCGGAGGCGACGCACCACTACGAGCGGACGCACCTCGATGCCGTGGATGCCACGGTACGGCTTCTGGCGGCCTATCTTCAGGCGGAGCTCGCCTGACCTCTGCAAGAAACTCTGCGCAGCCGTTTTTCAAGAGCGGACACCAAGCCGATTTGAACGCGTCGATCATCCGAGCGCTTCCGTCAAGCCCCTGATGCCCGCCGCACAGGTTCATGTCCATGCGGTTCCGGTCTTTGCCACCGAGTCAAGTAAGTTTGACCTGCAGTCATTCTACGCTAAAAATGAGAGGCCGTAAGCTCGAGTTTTGTTTGACGGAAGCTCGAAGTTACGGCCTCTTTCCCGTATGTCGAGATAAAGTTTGTGTGCTAAAATAGTTTCAGCAAGTTCCGGTTAAATTGCCGTTAAATCAAACAATGCTGAGCGAGAGCTTACAGGAGGCCCCGAATGTTTCCCTTGTTGTCGGCACCGATGAACACGAAATTGACCGTATTGAAGTCCGGCAGTAATCCCAGGATGTCGAAACACCTCGAAAGCCTGGGGTTGGGCGAAGGGAGCTATCTCACCCTTCTGCAGGATCGGGATGGCGACGTCATCGTCAAGCTCCAGGAGGGCGAAAGCTGTCTGGCCCTGGATCAGGAGGTGGCCATGAGCCTTTTGGTGAGGGAGGCTTAGGCGTTTGTGAAGCTCGGCTTCTTTCCGGGGACTTTACGCGCAACCCGGGGATTTGCGGGGAAACCTTCCCGAAGTGCGCGGCACGAGCCGGGGCGGCGTGGCTTTCCTGAGGTGTTGTCAAACGAGCTGCTGTTTTTGCTTGTTAATGGGGGCCCCGCGCACCCGCAGGGGGAATTCCCGGGCGAGTCGGTGGGGACATACGTCTTTGTTCAGGCATAGGTGGAAAACGATGAGTGATATGACTTTGGCGGATCTGAACCCGGAGGAGTCCGGATTGGTCATCGGGCTGGAGGGCAAGGGAATGCTTGCGCAGAGACTGGTGGATATGGGGCTCTATCCGGGGGTCGCGGCAAAGGTTGTCCGCAGGGCGCCCCTGGGCGACCCTATCGAGGTGGATGCCGAGGGGGCGCTCGTCAACCTGCGCCGCGAAGAAGCTCGTTTCGTGAAGGTGAAGAAGATCTGATGGAGCAGAAAGCCAAAAAAACTGTCGCCCTGGCGGGGCAGCCGAACTGCGGTAAGTCCACGGTGTTCAACAGCCTGACGGGCGCGAAGCAATTTGTGGCCAACTATCCCGGCGTGACCGTCGACAAGATGATGGGCTGGTACAAGCGGGACGGCGAGGACGTGGAGGTCATCGATCTTCCGGGAACCTACAGCCTGACGTCCTATTCCCCCGAGGAGCGGGTCACGCGGGACGTGCTCCTCAAGGAGCCCTTGTCGGCGGTCGTGAACGTCATGGACGCCGCGAACCTCAAGCGCAGCCTGTATCTGACGCTCCAGCTTCTGGAGATGGAGATTCCCTTGGTGCTGGCCCTCAATATGATGGATGTGGCCGAGGGGCTGGGCATCGCCATCGACGTCCCGGGGCTTTCCCGCGAGCTTGGCGCCCCCATCGTCACGACGGCCATCACCCAGGGCCGCGGCCGCGAGGAGCTCTTCGCCGCCATCGCCGACATGTCCCGGTCGAATGCCCGGACGAGCCTTGCCGCCTCCGAGCTCTACCCCGACCTGAAGGATGCCCTGAGGGAGCTGGAGGTCTTGTTGGAGCGCGAGAACGCCCTCAAGGACACCTTTCCCCTGTCCTGGATAGCCGTCAAGCTGATGGAGGCCGATCCCGAGGTCCTCGCCCTGGTGCGTGAGAAGGTCGGGGGGGGCGCGGCCGTCCTGGAGAGGGCGGAGGTCCTGCGGGAGGCGTTTGAAGGGGAGAAGGGGATGGGCGCCGACCTCTACATTTCCGGGCAGCGCAGCCGCAGGGCTGCGGCCATCGCCGGCCGGTTCGTGACCAAAAAGGATACGGGCAAGGCGCCCATCTCCGAGCGCATCGACCGGGCGGTGTGCAACAAGTTCTTCGGCCCCGTCTTTCTGCTCTTCGTCATCTACGGGTTCTATTATCTCTCGTTCATTCAGGGCTACAACCTGACCCAGTACACCTGGCCCATCCTCGCGGGTTTTCGCAGTTTCGCGGAGGGAATCCTTCCGCAGCCCGGGCTCATCGAGCTTCCCCTGTTGCGGGAGTTCGTGCTCTGGATCGTGGACAACCTGAACGCGCTCTTCAACTACATCCCGATCTTCTTCATCCTCTTCGCCCTCATCGCGGTGCTGGAGGACAGCGGATACATGCCGCGCATCGCGTTCGTTCTGGACCGAATCCTGAGCCGTTTCGGGCTCCACGGGCAATCCACCCTGCCGATGATCCTGGGCGGCGTCGTCCTGGGCGGCTGTGCGGTGCCGGCGGTCATGGCCACCAAGGGCATTCCCGACGAGAAGTCGAAGCTGGCGACCATCCTGACCCTTCCCATGCTCAACTGTCAGGCCAAGCTTCCCCTGTATTTCCTGCTCATCAGCATCTACTTCAACGAGACGGTGCGCCTGCCCCTGTTTGGCGAGGTGAGCCAGCAGAGTGTCGTGATCGTCTTCATCCAGACGATCAGCCTGCTCTTCGTGCTGCCGATAGCGAAGATCCTCTCGATGACGGTGCTGCGCCACAAGGAGACGGCCCCCTTCATCATGGAGATGCCGCCCTATCACCTTCCCACCCTTCGGGGGGTCCTGGGCCGTGCGATCGAGCGGATATGGCTCTACATCAAGAAGATAACCACCGTCGTCGCCGCCGTGGCCGTCGTCCTCTTCGTCCTGCTTCAGTTCCCCGGACTGTCTCCGGAGCGCAGGGCCCATTACGAGGCGGAGAAGGACAGGGCCGTTCAGACCTTCCTGGACAAGGCCAGGGGAACGAAGTTTGGCGAGGGGCTCAAGGACGAAAAGGATGTCCTCGATCTGATCCTGTTCCAGCAGGGCTACCGGGAGCTGCTCAAGTCCGGGGCCTCCGCCGAGTCCAAGAAGGCCTACGGGGCCAAGAACCCCGGTTTCTTCGAGATCGTCCAGAACAAGAAGGATCCCGAGGCGAAGGCGCTCGAGAAGGAGCTCAAGAAGCTCCTCACCTTCCGGACCAATACGCTGACGGCCATCCGCAAGGAGCGCATCGACAACAGCCTTCTGGGTAAGGTCGGCCGTGCCCTGGAGCCCATTTCCAGGTATGCGGGCTTCAACTGGCGCGTCAACGTCGCCGTGCTCAGCACGCTGGCGGCCAAGGAAAACAGCGTCTCCACCCTCGGCGCCCTCTACATCAAGGAACCGGGCGAGGGGGAAGCCGAATCGAAGGATGCCGGAACGCTGGAGCAGCGGATGAAGCAGCAGGAGGGTGATCTTACCCCCTTGCACGCGATGGCCCTGATGCTCTTCATGGTCCTCTGTCCGCCCTGCCTGCCCACGATCATGGCCATCCGGGTGCAGACCGGGTCCACCAAGTGGATGCTGTTCGCCTTCTTCGTCCCTCTCTTCCTGGGGCTGCTCACCGCCGTTCTGGTGTTTTCCGGGGGGTCGGCTCTCGGCCTCAGCGGATTCCAGGCGATGTGGATCTTCTACCTGATCCCCCTGACCCTGACGATCCTTCTGGGGCTGGTCAAGACCAAAAGGGTTTACACGTAGCGGATACACGGGCTCCCTCGAAGAGGGACGAAATTTTCGGCAGCTTGCGGTTTTAAGGAACCGCTCGACTGACATACAAATTCAAACGGAGGTTTTCAGGATGAACAGGAAGTTGTTGTCATGCGTTGTGGCGGCGGTATTCGTTATGGCGCTGGCCGGGGCGGCGCTGGCCCACACCCCGCTCTTCTCCTGCTGGGACAACGGCGACGGCACGCTCTCGTGCGAGGGAGGATTCTCCGACGGCTCCTCTGCGGCGAACATTCCCATCCGTGTGGCCAACGACAAGGGCGAGGTGGTCTTCGAGGGCAAGCTGGACGAGAGCGGAGAACTGACCTTCAACAAACCCGAGGGCGTCTTCACCGTCACCTTCGACGGCGGTCCCGGCCACGAGCTCTCCATAAAGAGCAGCGAGATCAAGTAGAGACGTTTCCGGCACCGATATCGAAGTTTGTAGGCCAAAAAACACAAAGGAGTGCTTTGCTTATGAAGAAAATCGTACTGCTGTCGCTCTTTGCTCTGTTCGCCGCGGCGCTTCCCGCTTCGGCCCACTTCCAGATGCTCTACACGCCCCAGACGATCCTGGACAAGGGGGGAGAGGTTCCCCTGAAGCTGGTCTTCACGCACCCCTTCGAGGCGGGGCACACGATGGATATGGGCTCTCCGCAGGAGTTCTTCGTGGTGAACAAGGAGAAGAAGACCGATCTGCTCAAGACGCTGAAGCCCATCACCTGGACGAGCCTGGAGAACAAGGGGAAGGCCTTCGAGACCTCCTTCAAGCTCAAGGGCATGGGCGACTACGTCTTCTGCCTGGTCCCGGCCCCCTACCTTGAGAAGGCCGAGGACGTCTACATCCAGCAGATCACGAAGCTGATCGTGAACAACGGCAGCCTTCCCACCGACTGGGACGCCGACATGGGGCTCAAGGCGGAGATCGTGCCTCTGGACAAGCCCTACGCGATCTGGGCCGGCGGCGTGTTCCGCGGCGTCGTGAAGAGCGAGGGCAAGCCGGTTCCCTTCGCTGAGATCGAGGTGGAGTACATGAACCACAAGCCCGACATGAAGAAGAACGTCTTCGACAAGAAGGCCATGGTCGAGGCCCCGCACGACGCCTTCGTGACCCTGACGATCAAGGCCGACGCCAACGGGACGTTCGCCTTTGCCATGCCCAAGGCGGGCTGGTGGGGTTTCGCCGCCCTGGGCGTCGGACCCGACACGGAGTTCGAGGGGAAGGAGCTCTCTCAGGACGCGGTGATCTGGGTCCAGGCCACCAAGATGTAACCCGCCCGAGGATTGCGCGCGCAGGAAGGTGCTGGAACTCATGGGCGTACAGGAACTTGTCGTCATCCTGATCGCCCTTGCCGCCGGAGGGTACCTGATCCGCAAATGGACCGTCTCGGCGCGTAAGGGAGGCTGCGGCGGATGTGGTTGCGGGTGCAGCGGGGAGAAGAAGTGTCCCCCGGAGAAGGAGTGAACGGCTCCCAATTCGTTATTTCCTCAGGGCGTTGTCCGACTTGGACGGAGGAGGAGGAAGATGTTTATGCGCAAGTCGTTTAGTGTACTGGTTGCTGTGGCGTGTGTTGCGGTGTTCTTCGGTGTCGCGGCCGAGGCCCACGAGTTCTGGGTGAATGCGGACTACAAGGACGGGCTTCTCAAGGCGGATCTAGGCTATGGACATGAGTTTCCCAACCCCGAGCCCATCCCGGAGGATCGCGTGCATCTTTTTGAGATTCCCCAGAGCCTGGTCACCCCCGAGGGAACCGTGGAAATGAAGCAGGCCGGGGCCGACAAGTTCCATTACGAGGTCAAAGCGGATCTGAAGAAGGGCGACTATCTGGTGCTCGGGAACTACAAGCCCACCTTCTGGTCCAAGGGGCCCGAGGGCTGGAAGCAGGCGGACAAGGCCAAGTACAAGGAGCTTACAAAGGCCGATGCCACCTATTCCGAGGAGGCGGCGATGTTCGCAAAGCTCGTCCTGAACGTGGACGGCGCCGACAGCACGAACGTCATCACCAAGCCGGTCGGGCAGCGTCTGGAGATGGTGCCTCAGGTGAACCCCGCGACCGTGAAGCCGGGAGAGCGTTTCCCAGTTCAGGTGCTTGTGGACGGCAAGCCCGCCAAGACGGCGGAGGTGAAGGCCGTCTACGCCGGGTTTACCGGCGACGCGAAGGACGGCGACCCGGTCAACGAGTACAAGGCCTTCTGGGGCCGGACCGACCTGAACGGCATCATCAACATCATTCCGGTCAAGGCTGGATTTTGGAACGCCTCCGTCGAGGTGAAGGTCCCCTATCCCGACAAGGCCGTCGCCGACGAGTACGTCTGGGTGTCCCGCCTGACCTTCAGGATCGCCGAGTAAAGTGTGTGTTCCCGCTCCGGAAGGAGCGGGAACGTTTTTATCCATCGATTGAGAACGGGGTCAACGGCACGGACGAAAGCCCCCCGCCTCCCGGCGGGGGGCTTTTCCGTCCCTCATATTCCGCGACGGGCAAAGGGGCAACGCGCGTGCGGGGTGCTTCGGCCGCTTAAATGTTTGCTCCGATGCCTCGCGGAAAAAGCGGCCTTCTGCTTAAACGGCGGAATGCGAGGGATTGGTGTTTGAATTATGCCAGCGGTCTCAGGGGGTTGCGGTAGATCGAGGCGATGTGCTCGCGGGTGGACTTGACCGGGGCCAGCGAGAGCAAAAGCCCCAGCGATGGCGTCTCCAGGGCGAGGTTGCAGAGGCGATCGACGTCCGCCTCGGTAAAGCCCTCGTCCTGAAGCTTCTGGGTGGCGCCGACGGAGAAAAGCCGCATTTCGAACTCTTCGCTGCGGCCCTTGCCTCGCCCGGCTCCCCTTTCAGTCCGGGCACGATCGGGACGAGCAATTTCGCCGGAATCCTGGTGCAGTCCGGATAGCACTCCAGGACCACAGCGGGCAGCAGCACGGACAAGCCCTGTCCGTGGGCACGCTTGGACTTCATTCCGCTGAGCTGGGGCTCCAGTGCATGCGCGTAGAGCGGCGGGCTGTTGTCGACCCCCGATCCCGCGATCATGGAGGCATAGAGCAAGCAGGAACGGGCATGAATGTCCTCCGGCTTGGCGATGGCCTTTGGCAGGCACTCGGAGATCGGGCGTACCGTCTCGCCCCCGAAAGCGACAGATAGGGGATTTGCAGCCATGCTTGTAGCGGCTTCGATCACGTGATTGACCGCGTCGATCGAGACGTAGCGAGTCTGGTCGGGCGGCAGTTTGGTCGTCAGTGCCGGATCGTTTATGGAGAAGAGCGGATAGATGCAGTCTTGGGCTATCGCTCCCGGACCGAAGTAGACCGTCGTTTTCAGGCGGACTCCCATCATCTTGCCTGTGTCGAAGTCCTTGTCCCACATCGTTTAAACGCCCCTTCCCATCGTATGAAAAAGTGGTTGATTGAAAAAATCTCTGCTCGTATGACATGGCACTCCCTATTTTCCCGGAGAGAGGCGGACCTGAATTTGTCCGTAGCAGATTCTGCCGGAAGCGGTAAGGTTTTGTCGTCCGAGAACGCTGTTGTTTTTGTTGCGTTCGAGTGTCGGCCGTATCGTGCGCCATGCGTGCCGTATCCTGCTGCAAGTGAAGGAGGGAATGGCGGGGAGGCGGGAAGCGCGTTTATGGGAGCGTGGAGGAAACTGCAAAAATTGTTATTGTCGCTGGAATGAGACTGGAATGAGAGAGGAATGTCCGGCCGACAGCCGAGAGGCCGGTTTCGATGCGGCCACAATGAGTTTGTTGCGGGGACAGGGAAACATTCCTATTTTTCAAGGGCAGCGGAAGAACGGAGAAGCCGTTTTTTTAAAAAATCCTTCCGGTCGGTACCTGCGCCCTATACGACACGAGCTCTGTTTTCCCGTGGTTTTGTTGACCTCGATATGTTGCTTGATCTTTTTGGGGGAATACGGTATGCTGTATCCTAAGTCGAATGATTCAGTCTAATTTGAGGTCGCCTTTGCGATCCCACCCGAGGAGGGGATGGTTTGCTGGGTGCGTTGAGGCTGGAGGAGATCCGTCCCATACGTGAGATCATCTACGACCGCCTGAAGGAGGCGATCCTCTCGGGCGAGATCGGGGATGGGGAGCGGCTGATCGAGTCGGACATCGCCGAACGCCTGAACGTCAGCCGCACTCCGGTACGGGAGGCCTTCCGCATGCTGGAGTCGGACGGGATACTGGAGGCGTTGCCCCGGCGGGGCGTCGTCGTCAGGAACATGGCCGTCGACGACATCGTGGAGATCTACCGTATCCGGCAGGCCCTCGAGGTGATGGCCGTCCAGAGCGCTACGGGCCGAATTCGTCCGGCGGAGATCGCGGAGGCGCGGATGCATTTGAACCATGCCGAACAAAACCTTGCCCGGCATGATTACAATTCCTTTTACGCCGACAACGAACGGTTTACCAATGTGCTTGTCCGTGCCAGCCGTATGCCCCGAACCATCCAATTGATCGGAACCTATCGGGAGCAGCTCGCGCGTTTCAGGCGGATCACGCTTTCCTCCGACAGCCGCCGGTCGGTGGTCGTGGGGGAGCACAGGGCCATTCTGGATGCCGTCGAGTCCCGGGATGCAAAACTGGCGGGAAGTCTGGTTCATGCGCACTTGGATGCGGCGTTGGCGGTCTGCGTGGAATTTTTTACCCAGGAGCGCTCCGACGTGTAGGCCGGACTGCCGGAGAGAGGAGGGATGCGCCGGGCCTGTTTGCGGTGAGGTAAGCCAAGAGGTTTGCGTTGAGTTGGCATGAGAGCTCATTACCGACAGGAGGTTCGAAAATGTCGAAGAGAGTGTTGTCCCTGGTCTTTTTGCTTCTCTTTGCCGCGTCCGCCTGGGCGGCGGATTTTCCCTCCCGGACGTTCGAGTGCATCGCACCGGCGGGACCCGGCGGTGGGTGGGATACGACAATGCGTATGGTCACCAAGGTCCTCAAGGAAAAAGGTTTCGTCACGCAGGCCATGCCCGTGGTCAACAAGCCTGGCGGCGGAGGCGGCGTGGCGCTGGCCTACATCGCCCGCAAGAAGGATCCGCACGTCATCACCGTCTATTCCCCGCCCCTGCTCCTCATCAATCTCACCGGGCAGACGCCGCTCAGCTACAGGAACGTCACGCCGATCGCCATGATGATCAACGACTTCGGGGCCTTTGTCGTACCCAAAAACTCCCCCTACAGGAACATCAAGGACGTCTTCGAAGCGCTGAAAAAAGATCCCCGCAGCGTTAAGGTGGGAGGGGCCTCCTCCCCCGGCAGCATGGACCATATCCAGTTCCTTCAGGCCGCCAAGGCCGCCGGAGTGACGGGCCTCAAGGATATTCCCTACGTCGCTTTCCAGGGGGGAGAGGCTCTGGCCGCATTGCTTGGCGGACATATCGACCTCTACTCCACCGGCATGGCCGAGATTGTGGGGCCCCTCGAGGCGGGGGAGCTCCTCGGCCTTGCCCTGACCAGCCCGCAGCGCGTGGCGGATGGGCCTCTGGCCAATGTCCCCACCCTGCGGGAGGAGGGGATCGACGCCGTATTCATCAACTGGCGCGGCATCTTTGGGATCCCCGACATGCCCGAGGAGGCCCGGGCCTTCATGGAGGACGCCCTGAGCAAGGTCGCCGGCACGGAGGAATGGAAGGCTATCTGCCGGCAAAACGGCTGGACCGAGGCTTATATGGGATCCGCCGAATTTGCGGCCTTTTTGGAGAGGACGAACGCCGAGTACCAGGACCTCCTGAAGGACATCGGCCTGCACAGACAGCAGTAGGGCGGCGCTTGTCCTCACCTGCGTCCGCCTCCTGCGTTTTTGCGCGGGAGGCGGATTTTTGAGCGGTTCATCACCCTTTGGCATCGATATCGGCAAGGAGGGATCTCTTTGAGACGGGATACCGTGGTGGGCCTTTTTGCTCTGACCGCCGGAACGGCCTATAGCGTCATGACCTGGAACCTTCCCCGGGCGACCGTTGGCGATGCCCTGGCGCCCCTGATGTTCCCGGGCATTTTGGGGGGGCTCATGATCCTTCTCGGTCTGGGCGTCCTGGTCATCGACCGAAAACGATCGCTTCGGGGCGAGGCGGAGCGCCCCCCCGAAGTCAAGGATCCGGGGTACTGGAAGCTGATCCTCGGCACGGTTATGGCTTGCGCGGCTTACGGGCTCGCCTTCGATGCGCTGGGCTACGTTCTTTCCACGGCGCCTTTTCTTTGGACGCTTCTGATGCTGGCGAACGAGCCCGGGCGCTGGAGGCAAAACCTTCTCCTCTCGGCGGCCTTTACCTTCGTGCTCTGGCTTGTCTTCGTCAAGGGTTTTCAGATCAATCTGCCCACGTTTTTCCAGGGCGGCCCCATCTGAACGGGAGGTCTGGCCGAATGGATACTGGAGTGTTGAGCAACCTGGCTTTTGGCTTCTCCGTGGCGCTGCAGCCGATGAATATTCTACTCATGACCCTGGGATCCATGCTGGGGACGGTTTTGGGAATGCTGCCGGGCCTTGGGCCCTCCACGGGCATTGCGCTTCTTTTGCCCCTGACGTTCACGATGAAGCCCGAGATGGCGCTGATCGCGATGTGCGCCGTCTATTATGGCGCCATGTTCGGCGGGTCGCGCAGCTCGATCCTCTTGAATATCCCGGGCGACGGGGCGGCGGTGGCCTCGTGCTTCGACGGCTACCCCATGGCGCAGCAGGGGCGGGCCGAGGCGGCGCTGGCGATATCGGCCATCGCCTCCTTCATCGGCGGTCTGGTCGCGTCGGTCGCCTTCGTCGCCCTGGCCCTGCCGGTCGCCCGATTTGCCCTGCGTTTCGGGCCTCCGGAGTATTTCGTCCTGATGGTCTTCGCCCTGGCCGCGACCGCCGCCATCTCCAAGGAGGTGCTGCTGAAGGGGCTGATCTCCATGCTGATCGGCCTCATGCTGACGACGGTAGGGATCGACCTCCAGTCCGGGGTGCAGCGCTTCACCTTCGGCTCCGTCGAGCTGTTGAGCGGCATCGACTTCGTGGTCGTCATCATCGGCGTATACGGGATCGGCGAGATCCTGAAGGAGTACCGGACCCTGCGCCTGAAGGGGGAGGCGCACGTCCAGAAAACGTTCGGGCGCATCTGGATCACTCGGGAGGACTGGCGAAGAAGCTGGCTGCCCATCCTGCGCCAGACGCCCATAGGCTTCCTGATCGGCGTGCTTCCCGGCGCGGGGGGAACCATTGCGGCCATGATGGCCTACAACAACGAAAAACAGTTGTCGAAACGCCCCGAGGAATTCGGGCACGGCGCGGTGGAGGGGCTCGCCGCTCCGGAGGCGGCCAACAACGCCTGTTCGATCGGGGCCATGATCCCCATGTTCACCCTGGGCGTCCCCGGGTCGGGCACGACTGCGGTGATGCTTGGGGCCCTCATGATCTACGGCCTGCAGCCCGGCCCCTTGCTGTTTCAGCACAATCCCGAGATCGCATGGGGCGTCATCGCATCGCTCTTCCTGGCCAACGTGGTGTGCGCCTTCATCAACATTCCGCTGGCGGGGCTGCTGGTCCGGGTTCTGGCGATTCCTCCGAGGCTGCTCTATCCCCTGGTCGTCGTCCTGGCCTTCCTGGGGGTCTACACGATCAACTACAGCGCCATGGAGTTCGTGCTGCTGACGGGGCTGGGGCTTCTGGGGTATTTCATGAAGTGCTTCGGGATTCCGACGGCGCCCCTGATCCTGGCGGTGGTGGTGGGGTCCTCGATGGAACAATCCTTCCGGCAATCGCTGATGCTCTCGAACGGCAGCATGCGGATCTTCTTCCGATCCACGATCTGTCTGTCGCTCTGGGCGCTCGCCGCGTTGTCCCTCGCATGGCCCTTCATATCGGACCGGATGAAGTCGGCGGGGACGTCGGCACGCAAGGGCTGAGGCGACATCCTTTCCGTTTTTCGCGGAACGTTCCGATGGCGAACACGATGCGGGAAATTCTGGAGGCGCGGGAGGCGCGTTGGCTGCGTCGCCTCGAGCTGAGCCGCAGGGGAACGGTGCTGACGGTGACCCTGAACGTCCCCGGCCCCGACAAGACGGCGCCGCACTGGGTGAATGCCCATCGGCGGCTTTGCGCTATACTGGAGTGCGGATTGCGGCCCTTCGGCCTTCGGTACCGGGAGCGCAACGTCGCCGCGGACGGGGCCGAGGCGCATTTTGTCCTCGGGACTGACGCCCTGAAGGCCAAGGAGATTGCGGTCCGTTTCGAGGAGGAGCACCCCGCCGGCCGTCTCGTCGACGCCGACGTGATGGATGCCTCGGGGCGTCCCGTCGGGAGGGATGTCCTGGGGCTGCCGCCGCGCCGTTGCCTGTGCTGCGGCCGGCCGGCCCGGGACTGCGCCGTCCTGCGGGCCCATCCGCTCGAAGAGGTTCTGGCGCGGGCGGAGGCGATCCTGGATGTCGTTTGGGAAGGGGCCGGGGGCGGCGAGCGCCGCGATGGCTGAAAGGGGAACGGCATGAACAGCCTATACGTCTTCAACATAGCCCGGCTCGCCGTCGGGTCCCTTTTGAAGGAGGCCGCGGTGCATCCGAAGCCGGGTCTGGTCACCCCTTTGGACAACGGCTCCCACGCGGACATGGACTTTCAGAATTTCATCGACAGCGCCATGGCGCTTCTCCCCTGTTTTCTAAACTGCGCCTCCATCGGGCTGGAGACGCTGGAGCTGGGGGCGGAGGACGTCCTGGGCCTCTTGCGCGTGACGGGGCGTCAGGGCGAGTGGGAGATGCTCAGGGCGACCGGCGGGGTCAACACGCACAAGGGCGCCATCTTCCTTCTGGGGCTCCTTTGTGCGGCGGCCGGGCGCCTTGCGGCACAGGAAAGGGAGTCGACGCCCAGGGCCCTGGCCCTGACCGCGTCCTCCTTCGTTCGGGGGATCGTCGGTAGGGAGCTCGCCGATCTGACCCTGGAGCGCTGCAGGACGGCGGGCGAGCGCGCCTTTGTCCTTTATGGGCTGGAGGGGGTGCGGGGAGAGGCGGAACGGGGTTTTCCAACGGCGCTTCGCGCCGCCGGGCGGATGCGCGAGCTCGAACGGAACGGAACCCTCTCGTTCAGGGAGCGTGCGGCACATGTCCTGATCCATATCGTCTCCGAGAATGCGGACTGCAACCTGGTGGCGCGAGGGGGGCTGGACGCGATGCTGAACGTCCAGGCGGAGGCAAAAGAAATCCTGCAGGCCGGGGGAATGTTGACGCCCTCCGGCCGGGCCGGGATAGCGGAGATGGAGCGACGCCTCGTGAGCCGTAATCTGAGCCCCGGCGGGAGTGCGGACATCCTCTCGGCCGCGCTGTTCCTCGAGGGGGCGCACGCCTGCCGGACGGATTGAGTCCTTCGCGGCGGAGTCCGGACGTTTCCAGCCCGCCGGATCAGTACCTGAGCCCGTAGGCGGGGTAGTAGATCCTCTGGTCGCTCAAGCCCTCTTTTTGTGCGGCGAGAGCCTCCTGTCCCCGTTCGCCCATGTTGTAGGAGAGCACGGAGGTCAGAACGTGGACGACGAACATGGGGCCGATCAGGCTGCTGCCGAACGTCGGGGAGCGGTCCCCAACGTAGAAGGGGAGGTCCGAATACCCGCAGATGGGGGCGGCGGGACTGTCCGTCAGGGTGACGATGTGGGCTCCCCGGCGGGAAATTTTTTCCACGGCCTCCGCAACTTCGATGACGTAGCTGGGAAGTTCGCAGACGATCAGCATGTCGTGCTCCCCGATGGCCCGGGACTGCTCGAGGAGCGAGACGGAGCCGCGGCGCATGAGGATGGTCTTCAGCCCCAGGCCCGTGAAGCGGGTGTAGAACCATTCCGACACCAGCGCCGAGATGCCCCATCCCATGCAGTAGATGGCCTCGGCGTTCTTGGCGGCCTCGCAGAAGGCGATGATGGATTCCGACGAGAGGTTGTGCAGGGTCTCCTCCAGGTTGGCCTGTTCCAGCCGGCAGAGGTCCTGAGGGATGTGGGGAGCCTCGACCTCCTCCGCGATGGAGGAGGGCACGACCTGTGCGAGCAGCGCTTTCTTGAGGAGGTCCTTGAGCCCGGCGTATCCGTCGAACCCCAGCATGCGTGCCACCCTGACCAGTTGGGCTTTGGACACCGAGAGCTTGTCGGCCACCTCACTGATGGAACGAAAAGCCACCTCCGAGGAGTTCCCCAGGAGATATTCCGCGACGCGGCGGGTCTTTGTGGGAAAAGTGTCCATCCTGTCCCGAATCTGCTTTTCCAATTCTTGAACGTTCATGTCGTCTCTCTCTTTTCTTTGACTGCCTTATGCAGTACCGGCTCACAGTTTATTTTAGAAAAATCATCGTGTCAAATCATATTTGACGCCATGAAAAAAGGTGTTATAATACTCTGGTGTCGCCGGGCTGGTGGAAGTGGTAGACACACGGGACTTAAAATCCTGGGGACTTCGGTCCGTGCGGGTTCGAGTCCCGCGTCCGGCACCAGGACGGACACCGGTTGAAATCGCGGGGTGGAGCAGCCAGGAAGCTCGTCGGGCTCATAACCCGAAGGTCGCAGGTTCAAATCCTGCCCCCGCAACCAATTTTAATTGGCGGCATAGCTCAGATGGCTAGAGCACGCGGTTCATACCCGCGGTGTCACTGGTTCGACTCCAGTTGCCGCCACCAATTCAGATTGACGAGTCGAAGCCCGCTTCTAAGCGGGCTTTTTTGTCGTCCCGCCTTTTCCTGCATCGCGCCACTCCTCTTGGCTCAAACGATAGAGGCAGTGCGGACGCAGGGGGCTGCCGCAGGGGACGAGCGGGTGCTCGAAGTTCGCGGGACTCCTTTTCATGCCGATCCGCCGCATCACGGCCTGGGAGCGCAGGTTGGGCAGGGCGGTAAAGGACACGACCTCGCCCAGCCCGAGCGTCTCGAAAGCGACCTGCAGGGCCGCTCGAGCGGCCTCCGTGGCGTAGCCCTTTCCCCAATGCGGGCGTGCGAGTCTCCAGCCGATCTCGACGCAGGGCGAGAAGGGGAGCGCGACGTCGGGAACGTGCAGCCCGACGAGCCCGACGAAGGTGCCGGTGCCCCTCCTCTCTACGGCCCAGAACCCCCAGCCCCGCTCGTCGATCAGGATGCGGCATCGGTTTGCCATGGCGTCGCTCTCCGTCCGGGAGAGCGGTGCGGGAAGGAACCTCATGACCTCCGGGTCCGCATTCATCTCCGCAAAGGGAGGATAGTCGGCCTCGGTCCACTGTCTCAGCCTCAGACGTTCCGTCTCCGGCTGCAGGAGCTCCATTTTCCCCATCCCCTGCTTTAACCCCGGTGCTCCCGGATCAGATCCTCCAGAAAGGGCGGCAGCACGAAGGCGGCGCGGTGTACGGCGTTGGTGTAGTAGCGCGTTCCCTCGACCTCGCGGATCGGGGTTGCGGGGTCCGGGGAGAGGGATGCCGCTCCGTAGGTCCACATTCCCGTGGGATAGGTGGGCACGGCGCCCCAATACATCCGCACGACGGGGAAGACGGCGCGCATCTGATCGATGGCCTGCCTCATCAGCGCCGTGTCCGCAAATGGCGACTCGGTCAGCTCCACCATCAACCCCTTGGGGGTCAGCACCTTCTTGATGTCCTCGTAGAAGGGGGCCTGGAAGAGGCCGGCGGCGAAGTCCACCGGGTCGGTGCTGTCCACGATGGCCACGTCGAACCGGTCGGACGTGGTGCGGATGTATTCCATGGCGTCCATGCAGCGTACGTCGGCGCGGGGGGAATCCAGAGCGCCGCTCACCGTGGGCAGCCAGCGCTTCGAGGTCTCCACGACCCTTTCGTCGATGTCGATCAGGGTGCAGACCTCGATGCAGGGATGCCTCAGAACCTCGCGCAGGATTGCCCCATCGCCGCCCCCAACGATCAGAACCCGTTTGGGGTCCGGATGGGAACAGATGGGGACGTGCGCCATCATCTCCGAGTAGCAGAACTCGTCCCGTTCCGTGAGCTGGATTGCGCCGTCCAGCATCAGGGTTCTGCCGTATTCCGGCGTGTCCACGACCAGGATGTCCTGCCAGGGGGTCCGCTCCTGATGGAGGACGTCCGAGACCCTCAGCGAGAGCCGCAGGTGCTCCGTCTGGTCCTCCGTCATCCAAAGGCTGTTCGAGCGTTTTTCCCGTGTCACCGGTTTTTTGTCGGTTTCGCTCATGTCGATCCCTCCGTTTGAAATGGTCCGGTTTCGGAACAAGGGTAGCATGGAGCCCCGTCGGCCCGCAAGCCGCATAAGGCCCATTTCGGGCCTCCGTCCGCCGCACGCCGCCTTTTGCGTAGGGGCGTCGTGCGGCCTAAAGGCGCCGCGACGTGCTTTGGCGGAGTCGGCCGGGTTCGGGACGGCGGGCTTCGGCCGAGGTCGGTTCCATTCGGGGGCGCGTGTCAAGGGACAGAGAAAATGTCATGGTTGAAAGGGTGAAATGGGACAGAGAAAATGTCATCCCCCCCGGCCTTGCTTCCTGCTCAAGTTGCATTGA
>NZ_RQYL01000007.1 GCF_003860125.1 Fretibacterium sp. OH1220_COT-178
CAATGCAACTTGAGCAGGAAGCAAGGGCGGGGGGGGATGACATTTTCTCTGTCCCATTTCACCCTTTCAACCATGACATTTTCTCTGTCCCTTGACAGTTATATTTTCGCATCCCACGGCACCCGGATGGCTTGAAGAAACGACATGGAAAATCGGGCGGTCCCTCATTGGAAGGGACCGCCCGATTTTCACCGCTGCAATTTTGTCGCCTACTGCTCGACGTAAACCTGGTCCAGACGATTGATCAGTCCGCGGTAGAGGTCGTCCGCCCCCTTCACGCTCTTGCCCTTCGCGTAGGGGAAGTCGGGCGTAGTGAGATACACCCAGGCCGTGAGTTCGTTGATCCTGTTCCAGAGCTGCGTGTAGATCGCCTCTCGTTCCGGGCCGTCGGGCGTCACCTTGCCCTTGTCGATCAGCTCGTCGACCTGAGCGTCCTTCAGCCAGACGCGGTTCGAGGGCCCCGCGTTCTTGGAGTGGAAGGGGCCACCGATCCAGTTGTCGGGATCGGGGTTCGCGTCGGAGGCGGCCCAGCCGATGATGAAGGAGGCCAGTTCGCCGGACTTGAGCCGCTCCAGGAACGTCCCCCACTCGAGGATCTGGACCTCCACCTGGATCCCCACCTCGGCGAGCTGCGCCTGGATGATGGTGGCGCTGTCGATCCGCTCCTTGCGGTCGTTCGTCCAGATCGTCATCGTATAGTCCTTGGGGAAACCGGCCTCCTCGAGCAGGGCCTTGGCCCCCTCGGGGTCGTACTTGAAGGGTTCCGGATTGCTCGGATAGTAAAGGTGCTTGGGCAGGAAGGGTCCCTGAGGAACCACGGCGTAGCCGTCGTAGACGACCTCGTTGAGCCCCTCCTTGTCGATGGCCATCCCGATCGCCTTGCGGACCCTGGGGTCGTCGAAGGGCTTTTTCTGCGTATGGAGCCCCAGATAGGTGATGTTCATCCCGGGCGTCAGGACCACGTCGACCTTCTTCTCCTCCTGCATACGTTTGACGTCCGTGTAGGGGACGTTGTAGATCAGGTCCACGTTGCCCGTCTCGAGCTCGATGACCCGGCTGTTCGACTCCGGGATGCAGCGGAAGGTCAGCGTCTTGGCCTTGGCCTTCTCCCCCCAGTAGTCCTCGAAACGCTCCATCACCGTCCGGTCTCCCTTGACCATGCTGACGAACTTGAAGGGGCCGGTGCCGATCGGGGCGTTGCCGTAATTCTTTCCGGCCTCCTCAACGGCCTTCTTGTTCATGATGTAGGCCGAAGAGTGCGAGAGGTTCCCCAGAAACGCCGTCATGGGAACCCGGGAGCGGACGAGCAGCGTATAATCGTCGATCTTCTCGAACCCATTGGGGTCGATGTTGTCCCCATAGGTCTTGACCGGCGCCGAGCTGGGGAGCGTCATGCGGTGCAGGGAGAAGATGACGTCGTCCGCCTTCAACTCCTCGCCGTTGTGGAACTTGACGCCCTTGCGGAGCTTGAACTTGTAGGTGAGCGGGTCGACCTGCTCCCACGACTCGGCGAGAACGGGGGCCATGCTCTTGTCCTTGCGGATCTCGAGCAGCGGTTCGTAGAGCTGAATCAGCGCGCTGCTCGAGGACGTATCGTTGGTCCCCTGGGGGTCCAAGGACTTCGCATCGGACGACATCCCCACGGTCAGGGTCTCCTTGATTGCGGCAAACCCCGGAGCGCAAAAGGCCAAAACCGAAACCAGAACGAACAGAACTGCCAATTTCCTCACACTAAAACACTCCCCTTTCCTCATTTACGAACCCTCCGAAAAACTTCCCTGCCGTCAGCCATCCTCCGCTTGTCCTCCACCTCCCCGCCGTCGGGGGTCATCCTCTCCCCGGTCACTGAAACCTCAGCAGCCCTCCCGCCCGGTCGGCGGTCAGGAGGTTGTCCTCGCAGGCCAGGACCCCGGCCACCCAGACCTTGTCTATCCCCAAAGGCGGGGCCAGGGGCTCTTTGTGCGTGCTCCCGTCCAGGACCGTATCGGGATCGAAGAGGACCATGTCCGCGTCCATTCCCGGGCGCAGGACCCCCTTCCTCCCGAGCCCCAGCCGAGCGGCCGGGAGGGAGGTCATCTTGCGCACCGCCTCCTCGAGCCGCAAAACCTTCAGTTCTCTGACGTAACGTCCCAAGACCCTGGGGAAGGTGCCCGCCGAGCGTGGATGGCAAAGACGGCCCGGAGCCGGATGCGATCCGTCCGACCCCACCATGACCAGCGGATGCACCATCACGTTCCGAACGTCCTGTTCGTCCAGGGTAAAGAAACAGGCGGCATCGTTGCCCTCGTTTCGGTAGATGATCTCCAAAGCGGCGTCGACCTCGTCCAGCCCCATCGCCTCCGCGGCCTCCCTCAGCGACAGCCCTCGGAACTGCGGCGTCATGGGAACGTCCATCAACAGGATGCCCCGCTCGATGGCGGCGGTGCAGCGCGTCCATTCCCGCATCTCCTGCGCGGCCTCCCGGCGTCTCCTTTCGTCGCCCAGGGCGTCCAGCAGCCCCTCCAGCCCTCCGCTGTGCAGGTGATTGGGGATGAGGATCCTGAGGGTCGTGGAGGAGGCGGTGTAGGGGTACTGGTCGACGGTGACGTCGATCCCCTCGGCGCGGGCTCCATCGATGATCGAGAAAAGGTGCTCCGCCATATCGGGACGATCCGCGGCCTTCGCCTTGAGATGGACGACCTGGACCGGGATGCCGTTGACGCGCCCGACGTTCAGGGTCGCCCTGACGGATTCCGGAGATCCGGCGGCCTGATTGCGCATATGGGAAAGGTAGAGCCCACGTTTGTCGGCGAGGCCCCCCGCGACGTATTCGATCTCCTCGTCCGAGGAGAAGAACCCCGGGGGATACCCCAGTCCGCTCGTCATTCCGAAGGCACCGGCATCGACGGCCTCCCGGGCGAGACCCCGCATGGCATCGAGCTCGGCGCGCGATGGGGTCCTGTCCTCGAAGCCCATGACCGCCAATCGGATCGTCCCCTGCCCGACAAAGGCCCCCACGTTCAAACCCAACGGAAGGGCCGCCAGACGGTCGAGCCAGTCCGCGAAGCTCCGCCAGCTCCAATCCGTCTCCCCCCCGGTCCGGAGAAAACCGCAGTACCGGTCGAGCAGGGGGACCGTCCCGTCGGTCACCGGTGCGGGGCTGAGCCCGCACTGCCCCACCATGATGGTGGTGACGCCCTGGCGCAGGGAGATCCCGCCCGAGGGGTCCCTCAGCAGGTCGAAGTCCGCATGATTGTGGATATCGATGAACCCGGGGGCCAGGACCCTGCCCCGGGCGTCGATCTCGCGGGCTGCAGCGCCCTCCGGGACGCGCCCGATGACGGCGATCCGGCCGTCCGAGACGGCGAGGTCCGCGGCGAAGAAACCGGCCCCGGTCCCATCGACGATACGGGCGTTGCGCACTACAAAATCCAGCATGTTTCCTCCCTCACGATCTCGAGGTCCCCGCCGCCCGGAGGCGCTCCCCGACGAACGCACGGGCCTGACCGAGGGTCCCCGCATCCGGACAATAGACGCGCATCAGCACGCCACGCCGCCCCCGCAGCAACAGGACGTTCATCGCCTCCAACGACTGCACTTCGTGAACGTCCCCCCACGCTACCCGTTTGACGACGCTGCGCAGCGGGTCCGATACGTCCTCGATCGGGTAGCCCCTCCATCTCGGAAACGCGGCACGCCCCAAGGGCACGGGGCTGACGCGCAGGTTCTCGCAGTACGCCTCCCCCTCCTCCAAACGATAGAGGGCCGCGTAGCGGTTTCTCTGGATCAACAGCGCCGCAAGGGCAAAGACGGCCGCAAAAATGAGCGTCACATAGCCCGATACCCAGGCCGCGCCGGTGAGGTGCGTGCGGTCCAGATAGCCCCCGAACCAGAGCTGAAGGGCCATGAGGATGACCGCCATCAGCCCCCAGGCGATGCAGAGCACCAGGAGCACATCCAGGAGGATCAGGGGATTCGTGGCGATGGGAACGCCGACGAACCAGCGCAACACCCTCGGCCGGGCCGTCCGGCCGGATCCTCCGCGATCAGACGCCGAGGGACGCTCCAAGACCGTTCTCCCTCGGGAAGTGACAGGCCACGAGGTGTCCGTCCTCCTTGGGCTCCAGCGGAGGTTCCACCTCCGTACAAATCTCCTGACGACAGAAGCAGCGTCCCGCGAAACGACAGCCCGACGGGGGCGAGATCGGAGAGGGCACGTCCCCCTCGAGTATGATCCTGCGCGGAGGACCGCTCCTCACCCGGGCCACGGGAACGGCCGAGAGGAGCGCCTGCGTGTAGGGGTGCATCGGGTTCTTGAAAAGCGTGATGTTGTCCGTCATCTCCACGATCTTGCCGAGGTACATCACCGCCACCCGATCGGAGACGTAGCGGACCACACTCAGGTCGTGGGAAATGAAGAGATAGGTAAAGCCCCGCTCCTTCCTCAGGTCGCCCAACAGGTTCAGTATCTGCGCCTGAATGCAGACATCGAGCGCCGAAACGGGCTCGTCCAGGACGATGAACTCGGGGTCCAGCGCCAGAGCGCGGGCGATGCCGATGCGCTGGCGCCTGCCCCCGTCCAGTTCGTGAGGATAGGAGGTACAGAGCCGCTCGGACAGGCCGACGGTGTCCATCATCTCCTTCACGCGCCTGTCGATGGAACCGCGCCCGCCGGGAAGGCCGTTGATGACCATGGGCTCCGCGATCAGCTGCGAGACGGACATCCTGGGGTTCAGAGAGGAGAAAGGATCCTGAAAGACGATCTGGACCTTCTTCCGAAACTCGGCCTTCTGCGCGGAACCGTATTTCAGGGTGTCCTCGCCCTGGTACAGGATCTCGCCGCCCGTCGCGGGGATCAGTCCGATCACGACGCGCCCCAGCGTCGACTTGCCGCATCCGGACTCCCCGACGAGCCCCAGAGTCTTCCCCCGGGGAATCCCGAACGAGACGTCATCCACCGCCTTCAGAGTTCCCTTGCGGACCTCGAAATACTTCTTCAGATTCCGGATCTCCAGGAACGTCCTCTCATCCGCCGTATTCTTGACTGCCGTCATCGGTCGGTCCCCGCCTTCATCTCATCGCTCAGGACGTCCTCACCCGCTCCGTCCAACGGAAAATGGCAGCTCACGAAGTGTCCGGGGCGAACCTCGCGCATCGCGCAGCCCGGCCTTCGGCAGACCTCACGGGCCCGTTCGCATCGGGGCGCAAAGCGGCAGCCCTCGGGCAACGCGGTCGGGTCCGGGGGCAGGCCGGGAATGACTGCCAATCGGGCTCCCACGTCGCTCTCCAGCGAGGGCACCGCCTCGAAAAGACCGCGGGTGTAGGGGTGCAGCGGATGATCGAAAAGGTCCTTCACCGAGGCGTACTCCACCACCGTTCCCGCATAGGCGATCGCGACGTCGTCGCAGGTTTCCGCCACGACCCCCAGGTCGTGCGTGATCAGCAGCATCGAGGTCCGGATCTTATTCTGAAGCTCGCGGATGAGGTCCAGAATCTGCGCCTGGATGGTCACGTCGAGCGCGGTCGTCGGCTCGTCCGCGATCAGGAGCGCCGGTTCGCAGGCCAGGGCGATGGCGATGACGACCCTCTGGCGCATCCCCCCGCTCAACTGGTGCGGGTAGTCCTTGGCCCGTTCGGAACGGATTCCCACCATCTCCAGCATTTCCTCGGCACGTCTGCGGGCGTCCTCCCCCTTCAGATCGGTGTGCAGCTGGATCATCTCCATGATCTGGTCCTCGATCGTCATGATCGGGTTGAGGGAGGTCATGGGGTCCTGGAAAATCATCGAGATCCTTCCACCCCTCAGGTGTTTTTTCTCGGACTCGGTCATCCGCATGACGTCCTCGCCCTCGAAAAGGATCCTGCCGCCCGAAATGCGTCCCGGAGGACTTTGGATCAGCTGAAGGACCGCCAGGGCGGTCGTGGTCTTGCCCGCACCGGTCTCCCCCACGAAACCGAGGGTCTTCCCCCGCTCCAATGCCAGATTGAGGCCGTTCACGGCCTTCACCAGTCCGGTATCCGTGTCGTATTCCACGCTCAGGTCCCGGATGTCGAGAATCCTCTCCATCTCCGGGGCGCAGCTCGCCGTTCTGTCGATTCCCATACTCTCTACCTCTTTTGCTTGGGGTCGAGGGCATCGCGCAGCCCGTCCCCGATAAAATTCAAAGCGATGATCGTGACGACGATCGCGATCCCCGGGAAGAGGCTGAGGTAGGCGCTGCCCCTGAGATAGCCCCTGGCACTGGAGAGCATACCCCCCCATTCCGGATAGGGAGGCTGAATCCCCAGCCCGATGAAGCTGAGGCTCGCGGCGGACAGAATCGCGTTGGCGACGCGCAGCGTGGACTGGACGATCAGGGGCGCGCAACAGTTCGGAAGGATGTGCGTGAGGATGATCCTGAGGTCGCTGGCCCCCATGGCCCGGGCCGCCTCGACGAACTCCATCTCCTTGACGGACAGGACCGAGGCCCGCAGCAGCCGCGCAAAGGTCGGGACCGAGGAGATCCCCACGGCGATCATCAGGTTGAACAGCCCCGGCCCGAGCGCCGCCGATATCGCGATGGCGAGCAGGGTCGTGGGAATGGAAAGCTGAATGTCCATGACGCGCATGACCACGTGGTCGAGCCTGCCGCCGTAGAAGCCCGCGACGGCCCCCAGCGCGCCGCCCAACAGGAGGGATATCGACACCGCCACCAGCCCCACCTGCAGGGAGACGCGGGCGCCATAGATCAGCCGGCTGAGGACATCGCGCCCAAACTCGTCCGTCCCCAGCCAATGGGCCGCACTGGGCGCGGCCAGCCTCTCCCTGAGGTTCTGTTTCGCATAGTCGTAGGGCGCGATCACGTCCGCAAAAAGGGCGGAGAAGATCAGAAACCCCAGGATGACGAGCCCCAGGACGGCCAGTCGGTTGCGCCGCAGCCGCACGAGGGTCAGTCTCAGCATGCTGTTCTTCTTCAGCAACATTCTCGTGCCCCCTATCGGTACTGGGCCCGGATCCGCGGATCGACCCAGGCGTAAAGAAGGTCCACAGCCAGATTCATCAGGCAGAAGACCAAGGCGATATAGAGCACGCCCCCCTGAACGACCGGGTAGTCCCGCATCTTGATGGAGTTGACCATCAGGCGCCCCACACCGGGGATCGAGAACACCGTCTCGGTGAGGATGCCCCCTCCGAGCAGCGCCCCAAACTGCATGCCGATGATCGTGATGATCGGGATCAGGGCATTGGGCAGGGCGTGCTTGAAGATCACCTTGAGCTCGGACTGCCCCTTCGCACGGGCGGTACGGATGTAGTCGGCCTTGATGACCTCCAGCATGCTGGAGCGCGTCATGCGCGTGATGATGGCGAGGCTGCCGCCCGAGAGGGTGAAGACGGGCATGACCATCTCGTCGAACGTCGTGAAGCCGGACGGGGGCAGCCAGCCCAGATGGACGGAAAAGAGGAGGATCAGGAGGATTCCGAGCCAGAAGTTCGGCATCGCCACCCCGATGAGGGCCAGGACCATGGTGACGGAATCGAAGAGCGAGTACTGCCTGACGGCGCAGATGATACCGAAGGGAATCCCGACCAAAACGCCGAGCAGCACGGCGTAGAAGGCCAGCCGGAGCGTGATGGGGAAACGATTCATCAACTCCTCCGTGACGGGGTTCTTGGTGACGTAGGACGTTCCGAAGTCGCCCTTCACAAACCCGTTGTAGAAATAGCGGGAGAACTGGACCAGAAAGGGCTCGTCGAGCCCGTGGTTCTTCCGGAACTGCTCGACGGCCTCGGGAGGGGCGTCCTCGCCCAGGGCCATGCGCGCCGGATCCCCGGGCGTGATGTAGAGCAGCGTGAAGATGATGAAGGCGACCCCCAGAATGACCGGTACGAGCATCAAGGTTCTGTGCAGCACGTATCTGAGCATGATGTTCCCCCTCTTGGATCGGTTGAGGTCCCCGCCAAGGCCTGCAAGGACCGGTTGGTTCGTTTTGGAATGGCTTTGGAACGAAAGGGCGTACGCGCCGTTTCGGATGTTTCCCCGCTCCCATTATGGCACGGCACGAAAGCTCTTGGCAAGCTCCCGCCCCAATCAAACCACCGGATACGAAAAGGCCGGGGACCGCACCCCGAAGGGCGAGCCCCCGGCCGGCGTATGCCTCAGCCTCCCCGGCGGCCGACGCTCAAATCGAGCCCGGCAAATTCCCTGACGAACCGAACCGTGTAATCGACGACGGCCTCGAGGATCTCCCCCCCCACCTTCTCGTCCGCCCGGGCGGGGCTGTCGCCGTAGCCCGCATCCCCGGACGGAATGGAATCGACCACGTCGCGCACCATCTTCACCGTCGCTCCCTCGAACTCGACGCTGTGAATATGGACGTTCCTCAGGCGCTCGCTGAAATGGGCGACCTCGCTCGCGAAGCAATCGCCGGGGTGGACCCAGTCGGGGCGGACCGCCATGGCCACGGCGGCCTCGATTCCCCCCCCATGTCCGCACATCCATTCCTGCCTCATCTGGCCGCAGAGCACCCACCAATCGATCTCCGCCGCCTGGCCGCCCTGTTTGTACAGGTAAAGGGAGGCGGTGTCGATGGCGGCGACGTTGCCCCCATGCCCGTTCAGAAAGAGAAGGCGTCGCACCCCGCAGCTCAGCACGGCGTCAACGCAGCCCTTCAGAACGGCACAGAGCGCCTCGTAGCCGATATCGACCGACCCCGGAAAATTCTTGAGCGCCGGCGTGACGCCATAGGGCATCGTCGGCAGCACCAGAACCTCGTCCGGCATCCTGGCCTCGATCCGGGCCGCCATCGCGTCGGGAATGATGGCGTCCGTCGCGAGCGGCCCGATGGGACCGTGCTCCTCGAGGCTTCCCAGGGGAAGGATCGCGACGAGACCCTCCCGCGACCTCAGTTCCTGGGCCTTCTTCCACGTCAATGCTCCCAAGTACACCGTTACCGCTTCCTTTCGTCGTTCGAGATGCCGCCCCGGACGTCCTCAGTCGAAATGGCGCTTCAGGGTCGCCTCGGACACCGGTTTCGTCACCAGGCTGACGAGGATCGTCACGGCCATGGCCACGAACCAGGTCGGTATCAGGGCGTCAAAGCCGAGGGTCATCCCCCTGAGCGCCGCGGACAGCGGCTGAAGGACGCTCAGCCCCAATTTGTCGAGAATCGCCGGCGATGCGGACATGGGGATGTAGACCAGCGCCCCGACGAGGACTCCCGCCACGGCGCCGGTGCTGGTCGTCCGCCTCCAGTACATGCCCAGAAGGATGGGCGTCGCCCAAATCGTGAGCCCGCCGAAGGAAAAGATGATGATGTCGAAAATCGCACTCGGTCTCCAGATCCCGAACAGGATGGCGATCACCCCCAGAACCACCGTGATGACGCGCGACAGCTTGAGGATCTCGGCGTCCGAGGCCTTTTTGTTCAGCAGGTTCTGGTAGATGTCGCGGGAGATCCCCCCCGTGGAGACGATGAGCAGGCTGTCGATCGTGGACATCCCCGCGGCCATGATCCCCGAGATCATCAGGGCGGCGAAGAACGGGGAGACGCCCTTCTGGAGGATCAGCGGGACGATGAAGTCCATCTGTTTGCCCTCGAGCCCGGGCACCGAGACGATCCCCAGGACCCCCACCCACTCGATCAGGGTCGCGGAGACCCACATGCCGAGCGTCCCCAGGATGACGGCCTTGAACATGACCTTGTAGTTCTTCATCGTGAAGAACTTCGTCGCCAGAGCCGGGCTGCCGATATTGAAGAAGCTCCACATCACGACCATGGAGACCAGCCGCGGCCAGGGATAGGACCCGGTGGCCCCGGGATGGGCCATGTAGGCCGGGTTCATCTCGAGCAGCTTCGCGTTGATCGCCTCGAGCCCGCCCCCCATGTCGAGCGCGACGAAAAAGGCGACGACGGCGGTCACCACCATCAGCAGCCCCTGGAGGACGTCCGTCAGCATCGCCCCGCGGATACCTCCGGTCATGCAGTAGAGGATGACGATTATGCCCGTGGCGACCACGCCCATCCACTCCGGAAGGCCCGTGAAGGTGTTGAAGATGATCCCCGCACCGATGATCTGCGCCCCCATCATCGGGACGACGAAGAAAACCATCAGGATCGCCTGGAGGCTGCGGATCGCGTCGGACTCGTAGCGGTCGCCCAGATAGTCCGCCATCGTCAGGAAGCCGTTCCGATGGCCGAGCCGGATCAGTTTTCTGCCCACGACGAGCGCCGGGATGATCATGCTGAAGACCAGCCCCGGCACGGAGATGGTCAGGCCGGGATAGCCCTGCCGGTAGCACGCGGCCGGGACCCCCATGAAGGTGCTCATGCTGTACTGGGTCGTGAAGTAGGCGATGCCGCTGACGATGGCTCCCGCCTTTCCCCCCATGACGAAGAACTCCCTGAGCGAGTCGGTCCTCCGCGCGGAGAAGTAGCCGATCGCAGCCATGATGACGAAATAGCCGCCCAGTACGAGAAAGAAGGTCCCCTGCGCGGGGACGATCATGTCGCTGACGTTCATCCTCCCGATTCCTCCCCAATCAATTCAATGGCGCCGGCCCGTAAACCCGGCCCCGTTTGCACCCGCAGCAAATCCGAGGCGCAAACGCCTCGGACGCCCCCATACGCGACAGGCCCCGGCTCAGGCGTCGGTGCCCAGCTCCAGGTACTCCTCGCGCCCCATGGCCTGAAGGTAAAAAATGAAGATCAGAACCATGACGGCCACGGTCAGCCAAAACCAGCCGACCATGAAGAGCGGCAGTCCCTTCCAGGAGGGGACGTACTCCGTCGCATAGAAGCATCGAACCGGAAGCATCACGACGGCATACATCGCCAGGAAGACGGCCGACCACCTGCGTTCGAACGCGTTATCCCACATACCCATTTCAACACCCCGTCTCATATTGATAGGCCCGTCGGGGACGGGCCGAACAGAATCGCATCACGGCGCCCTTCTCTCCTCGGACTGTGCTTCTCCCCTCCCGACGAGGGACGCCAACTCCGAGGCCAGGGCGCCCAGCCGGTTGGACTGAACCCCGGCGTAATGGACCACGATCGTCTCCGCGCGCGGATTTTCGACCCCGCGCCGAAGGACGCGAAGCGCCTCGGAAAGGCCCGGAACGAACTCCGAGCCCCCCGACCAGTCCTGAAGATGGGCGTCCCGCGCCGCATAGAAAATGCGGTTGAGGAGCCGTACCGCCCGCAGCTCCATGGAAAAGGGCAGAGAGGGTGCGCGCAGCCAGCCGCGCCGTCCCTCCTCGAGCGCCCGACGCCTTGGCGCCAGGTCCAGCCAGGGGCGCAGAGCGGACTCCAGCTCCCGGACACGCTCGAGGACGGCGTCCCACAGGGCCGATATATCGAAGGCCGACCTCTCGACGGACAGGAGCCGAAGCGCCGCCGTCACGTAGAGGGCGGCGTCGGCCTCGAGAATTTTCGGGTCGCAGAACTCCGCGGTGTCCGCCTCGGTGTGCCACCACCAGGGCATTCCGGCCTCTCCGGTGCGATGGGGGCTGTCCGGGGGCAGGGCGGAGGTCCAGATGAAGAAGGGGGAGACGCCGATGTTCTGAAAGGATTGGTCCCAGGCCCGAACCCGGGATGAGAGCTCACCGGACCGGCCGACGACGTCGCGCAGGGTTCGATCCGCCAGGGCGAAGAGGTCCGGACCGGCGGTCACCACGCGGGAGGGCACGGCCCCAAGCATGCCGGGCATGTCGATGTTCGAATAGGCGAGGCAGTATCGGTCGACCTCGTCGAAACGGTCGCGCGCATAAAGCGACGAGCCGGCATACTTTCCGAACTCGTGGCCGGACCACCAACAGACCCGTACCCCCCAGCGCCGGTCCCGAACCCGAGCCAGGGCCTCGGCGAGGGTGAGCGCGATCGCCGCGCCCGTGGCGTTGTCCGTGGCCCCGTAATGCTTGCTGTCCAGGTGGGCGCCGACCAGCAGAAAGTACGGTTCGCCGGCCGTCGACGGGATGCGGGCCTCGAGCAGCGGAACGTCGGCGATCCGCTCGGGACTCGTACAGGAGAGCGACAGCTCCGCACCGTCCTTCGCGGCGTCCATCAGGATATCCCCGTCCTCGGCGTTGACGGCGAGCACGGGGATGCCCGGAGACCAACAGGCCTCCTCCGGCATGGGAGTGCCCCAGCCCAAGGATATGCCGCTCCGATGGATCTCGCGCTCCCTCCCGCCGGCCCAGCAGATCACGAAGCCGGCGGCTCCACGGGACTGCGCGTCCAGCACCGCCTCGGCCGAGACGAACCGGGAGAGCACGACGCCCCCTTCGAGGTCACGCCGGGCCCCATAGGGAATTCTCGAGGAGAGGTAATCCAGCGGCCCCAAGGGAAAATCTCCGGCCTCCAGCACCCGGGCCCTGCCGACAACCGCCTCCGCCGGCGCGGAGAAATTCCAGGCAGCGGCGCCGAACGTTCTCCTCCCACTCTCTCCGAAGCACGGCGTGAGGACGATGCGGCCCTCCCCGCCGAACGCAAGAATCCCCCGCGCGGAGGACTCCTCATAAGGGATGTCCGCATTCTCCAGGCGGGAGCGGATATACTCGCGGGCGGCACGTTCTCCATCGCCGTCGGAACGGCGCACGAACGAGGCCAGTACCCTGAAATGGCGGTGGAGAGCATCGAGGTCCAGGAGGGACAGGGCCGTTTGTTCCCGCTCCGACAACATGTGAAAACGTCCTTTCGGGATAGGATGGAAATCCTTCGGCAGGAATGCTTTTAGAAATCGCCACCGCTTATGGATGCATCAACACAGCACAATGGCACTTGGAAAGTATAGCATCAAGTGAGCGTCCCGTGGAGACCCGATCGGGGGAGATCCCCCCGATCGGCCGCGTTTCTCGGAACCGAACCCGACAAGGGCCGGCTTCCGCATCCTCTCGACCGCCTTGACCCGACGCTTCCGGCCGGAGGACGGGCAACAGGGGGCGGGTCCCCCGCCCCCTGCCCACGATCCGTCCGATTTTCTACATGAAGCGTTCGATGGGCCCCGTCATCTCCTCGAGCACCGGGACGTAGGACTGGGGCCTGCGCCCGAAACAGACGTCCATCTGCTCGTAGAAGGTCACCTCGTTCAGATTGACGGAGCGCTGAACGATGGCCTCCGCCGTCGGCATGTAGCGGATGCGCCCGTCGTGGACCTCGACGACCGTCACCCCGCTGACCCCCTCGTCCAGGAGGATGACCCCCGCCGAGCCGATCTCCTTGCCGAAGTTGACGTCGTAGGCGGAGGTGGAGCCGCTGCGGACGATATGTCCGGGGACGACCTCGCGCACCTCCGGGATCTCGAAGACCTTCGGGACGAACATGCCCGAGACCTTCATGAACTGCCGGATCTCCGGGTCCTCCCGCATCATCCCCTCGATGCGGGTGCGGATGTAACGTCCCGCCCCCGCCAGACGGACGTGCCCGAAGGAGTCCGTGCTGTCGCCGCTGTCAGAGAAATACTTGCCGTCCTCGCCCTTCACCCCCTCGGCGACGACCATCACGTAGGTGCCGGAACGCGCGTCCGAGTTGAGGATGCGCCTCATGTAGTAATGCTTCACGTGATAATAGACGGCCTCGAAGTCCACCGTGATCTCCGGGATCAGGATGCAGTCCGCATCGGCGGCCACTCCCCCACGAAAGGCCGTGTGTCCCGCGTAGCGGCCGAAGACCTCGACGATCATGACGCGGTTGTGCGTCTTGCCCGTCGTCTTGAGGTCCTCGACGATGCGGGAGATCTTGTTGATGGCCGAGTCCCCGCCCACGGAGTAGGTCTGGAGGTCCAGGTCCATCGTCTTGGGAGCGTGGACACAGGCGATTCCGTTCTCGGCCAGGTCCACCACCACGCTCCCGGTATCGTCGCCGCCCGATATGAGCAGTCCGTCCAGGTTGAATTTCCTCAGCCCCAGCAAGATACGGTCGTACTTCTCGGGGTCGGGTATCTTCGATATCTTCACGCGGCTGTGTCCGGCATCGCTGCCCGCGAAGGCGGAGTTGACGTGATCGGTCCGCTCCTCGTCGAGGAACACCAGCCGCTCGAAGTCCACCAGGTTGTAGAGCCCCGCATACCCGTTGGGGATGATATACGCCCCAATCCCCCGCGCCATCGCCGTCTTGGCCGCGCCTCGAACGACGGCGTTCAGTCCGCCGCAGTCCCCGCCCGACGTGATGATGCCGATATTCTTCATCCTCTTGCCCATGATCTCGCCCCCATACCCCTTGGATGTCGACAAATCTTCGATAGCGATATTCTATACCAAGACCAAGAGAAGCACCCAGTCGCACGCAAAGGAGAAAAACCGAATTTTCGTCAGGAGGCCCCCGTCCCCCCTCCTTCGCGCCACGGGACGGGAAAGCGGGGACGCGCGCTTGACGCATCCCCGCTCCCCATCGCTCGGGGGTTTACGAAAGCCCCCGCCGCACCGTCAGCAGGC
Organism: Fretibacterium sp. OH1220_COT-178; assembly: GCF_003860125.1. Taxonomy (NCBI): domain Bacteria; kingdom Thermotogati; phylum Synergistota; class Synergistia; order Synergistales; family Aminobacteriaceae; genus Fretibacterium; species Fretibacterium sp. OH1220_COT-178. The sequence goes on from NZ_RQYL01000007.1 coordinate 14,391, forward strand.
CGGAACGGACTCGATGCACTTCGCCGGACACTTGGCGATGCACGTGCCGCAGTTCACGCACTTTTCCGGATCGATGACCGCCACGTCGCGGTCCATCGTGATGGCGCCCGCCGGGCATACCTTCGAACAGAGCCCGCAGCCGATGCAGCCCACGCTGCAGACCTTCTTGACGGTCGGCCCCTTCCAATGGGAGTTGCAGGCCACCGCCACGTTCTCGCCCCTCGGCACCAGGGTCAGCACGGATTTGGGACAGGTGGCCACGCAGGTACCGCACCCCACGCACTTCGACGTATCCACCGTAGCCAGTCCGTCCACAATGCTCAAAGCTCCAAAGACACAGACTTTGACGCAGGTTCCAAACCCCATGCAGCCGAAGGGACAGGCGTTTGGGGATCCGCCGGGCAATATCGCCGCCGAGCGGCAGTCCTGGATGCCGCTGTAGACGGCATTGCGCGGCGAGCGTTCCGGCGTCCCCCGGCACTTCAGAAAGGCGTGCATGGGAACGCTCTTCTCCGCCTTGACCCCCATGATCTCCGCAATGCGCTCCGCCACCGGTGCCCCCCCGACGGAGCAGAGGTTCGTCTTCGCCCCATCGGCCACGACCCCCTCGGCATAGCCGTCGCACCCCGGGTAGCCGCACCCCGCGCAGTTGGCCCCCGGAAGCGCCTCGCGGATCAGCTGAACCCGAAGGTCCGGCTTCACGAAGAAGACGATCGAGGCCAGGGCCAGCAGCACGCCGAAGATCAGGCCCAACGAGCCCATCAGGACCGAAGGATAAATCAGCACTTGCATAAAATCCATGTCCATCCCCCCTATCGGCTACTTGACCATGCCGTTGAAGCCCATGAAGGCGATGGACATCAGGCCGGCGGTGACGAGCGCCAGGGGCAGGCCCCTCAGACACTTGGGAATGGCGTCGTTCCGATCCAGGCGCTCCCGTATCCCCGACATCAGAATGATGGCGAGCAGAAAGCCGAGGGAGGACCCCAGAGCGTTGACGAGGGACTGGACCAGCGTGTAGTTCTCGTTCATGTTGATGACGGCGACGCCCAGCACCGCGCAGTTGGTCGTGATCAGGGGCAGGAAGATCCCCAGCGACTTGTAGAGCCCCGGGTTCAGCTTCTTCAGCGCCAGCTCGACGAACTGCACCAGCGCCGCGATCACCAGGATGAAGGACAGGGTGTAGAGGTACTCCAGGTGCAGGGGCACGAGCACGTAATGATAGACCAGCCACGTCATCAGCGACGAAAGCAGGATGACGAACACCACCGCCAGGCCCATGCCCCTGGCCGTCTCCAGCCTGGTGGAGACCCCCATGAAGGGGCAGCAACCCAGAAAGCGCGACAGGAGAATGTTGTGAATGAAGATGGAGCTCACGAAGAGCAGCATCAAATCCATCAGGCCCTGCCCCCTTCCTTGGCGGTCTCGGGACCGCAGCCGCAGCAGACCGCCCCCATGGCGCAGGAGGAGCAGCCCAGCGGCGCCTCGGGCTCGGGACGGCCCCGGCGCGCGGCCCACCAGGACTGAAGGGCACGGAAGAACCCCATGCAAAGCCCCAAGGCGATGAAGCCGCCCGGCGCGAGCACCATCAGGAGCGCGGGCTGAAAGCCCGCCGGGGTGACGGACACGTTGAAGATCGTCCCGTTCCCCAGGAACTCCCGAATCGCCCCCAGGAGCATCAGGGCGCACGTGAAGCCCAGTCCCATGCCCAGGCCGTCCAGAGCGGAGGCGACGACGCCGTTCTTGAACGCGAACGCCTCGGCACGCGCCAGGATGATGCAGTTGACGACGATCAAGGGGATGAAGATGCCCAGGGCCTTGTTCAGTTCCGGCGCGAAACCCGCCATCAGGAACTGGATGACGGTGACGAATCCCGCGATGACGACGATGAAGATGGGGATCCGAATCTCCTCGGGTACCCCCTTGCGCATGACCGAGACGACGATGTTGGAGGCGATCAGCACGAACATCGCCGCGACGCCCATCCCCAGGCCGTTCACGACGCTGGTGGAAACCGCGAGCGTCGGACAGAGCCCGATGCACTGGACGAAGGTCGGGTTGTCGCTCAGGATTCCGTTGGTCACAGTCCTCAGTGGATTCGTCATTTCACGCCCCCCTCGATGTTTCGTTTCCAATAATCCACCGCTGCATTGACGCCCGTCACGACCGCCGTGGAGGTGATGGTCGCCCCGGAGATGGCCTGAACCTCGTCCGGAGCGGCGGGCTGCTGCTTGACCACCCGCAGGGGAAGGCCGTCCCTGTTCTCGAACTGCCCGGAGAAAAAGGGCTCCACCGCCTTGGCCCCGAGCCCCGGCGTCTCCGACTGCTTCAGAATCCGAATGGCGCGGACCGTCCCCGCCGGAGTCAACCCGACGACGATCTCCACGGGCCCTCCATATCCCTTGGGAAGCACGGTGATGCAGTACCCCACACTCTCCGAGCCCTTCAGGGCCTCCTCGGCCCCCACCACGGGCTCGGCCCCGGAGGCCGCGGGCAAGGGCCTGAAGCCGTCGGCATCGGGCATGACCCCCTTGAGGGCCTGAGCCCTCTCCGCATCCCGGGTCGCGCGGATCGCATCGGCCGTCGCCCACTGGACGACGCCCAGAATCAGCCCGGTCACCGCGGTGACCAGGAACAGCGTCCCCCCCAGGCGTAGCATCTTCCTCGCGCGAGACCTTTTCTCGGCAGCGTCCGTCATCTCTTCGCCTCCCCCAGAATTCTGGGTACCGTCATCCTGTCGATCAGGGGAACGGTCAGGTTCATGATCAGAATGGAATAGGACACGCCCTCCGGATAGCCGCCGAACGTCCGGATCAATGCGGTGAGCAGGCCGCAGCCGGCGGCAAAGACGTATTGCCCCTTCGCCGTCATGGGGGACGTGGTGTAATCCGTCGCCATGAAGACGGCCCCCAGCATCAGCCCCCCCGCCAGGACCTCATAGAAGGGCCCCTCGGCGCGCCCGAACGCCAGCGACAGCACGGCCACGGTACCGATGTAGACGGTGGGTATGCGCCAGGAGACGATGCCCTTCCAGACCAGCAGAGCCCCGCCCAGCAAGAGGGCGGCGGCCGAGGTCTCCCCGATGCATCCGCCCACGTTGCCGACGAGGAGGTCCCACCAGGAGGGCAAAACCGGAGCCGAGGCGGCCGAGACGGCCGCACCGGTCGCCTGCGACACGGCGGCCACGGAGGACTCCGACGCGGCGGCCATTCCCTTGAGGAGCCCCAAGGGGGTTGCTCCGCTGACGCCCTGGACGGTCCAGGTCGTCATGGCCACGGGCCAGGAGATCAACATCATGGCACGGGCCGCAAGGGCCGGGTTGACGATGTTTCCCCCCAGGCCGCCGAAGAACTGCTTGACCAGCACGATGGCGAAGACGGAACCGCAGGCGGCCATCCACAGCGGGACGGAGGGCGGCAGGTTGTAGGCCAGCAGAAGCCCGGTGACCGCGGCCGAGAGATCGGATACCGTCACGGGCTGCCCCGCCAGCTTCTGCCAGAGGTACTCCGACCCCACGCACACGACCACGCAGGTGACGATCACCCAGACCGAGGAAAGCCCAAGAAACCAGACCCCGGCCGCCCCGGCGGGCAGGAGCGCGGCGAGAACCCACGCCATGATCTTTCGCGTGTCGAGGGGCGCATGGATATGAGGGGAACTGGCGACGACAAAACGAGAACTCATTTCTTCTGCGCTCCCTTCTTTCTGCGTTCCGCCATCACGGCGGCCTTGCCGTCGCGACAGGTCTGGGTGAGACACCGAGAGGCCGGACAGTCGTAGGTGCAGCACCCGCACTCGATGCAGTTCATGCCTCCGGCGCTCTCGAACAGGGCGTACTCCCTGCGGCGCACCGCGTGGTCCAGCTCCGACGGGACGAGGCGCATCGGGCAGGCCTGGACGCAGCGCCCGCAGCGCAGGCAGTTCGACTCGACGGGCAGCGCCGCCGAACGGGACGAGAGCGCCAGGATGCCGGATGTTCCCTTCACCACGGGAACATCCAGGGACCGCATGGAGATCCCCATCATGGGGCCTCCGGCCAGGACCTTGACCGGCTCCTCGGTGAAGCCCCCCGCGGCCTCGACAAGCTCCCGTACCGGCGTCCCCAGGGGAACCAGGAGATTTTTGGGATCGGCGACCACATCCCCGGTGACGGAGACGATGCGGTCCATGACGGGAATGCCCTGGGTCAGGGCAAGCCAGATGTGATAGAGCGTCCGGACGTTCAGGATGATGCAGCCCACGTCCGCGGGCAAGGCTCCGGGCGGGATCTCCTGACCCGTGACGGACCAGATGAGCATCTTTTCCGCTCCCTGAGGATACTTGACCTGATGCGGCACCACGCGTATCCGGGAAAAATCGTGTTCCGACAGCTCCCCCCGGATCCGCTCGATGCTCTCGGGCTTGTTCTCCTCGATGGCGATGACCCCCACGGCCTCGGGAAAAAGCTCCAGGCAGAGCTCGAGCCCCTCGATGATGGGCTCGGGCCGCTCCAGCATCAGGCGGTTGTCGCAGTTCAGGAAGGGCTCGCACTCGGCGCCGTTCACGATCACCCAGCGGATGACACGCCCCTCCGGCGGCGCCAGCTTGACGTGGGTGGGGAAACAGGCCCCCCCCATACCGACGATTCCCGCAGCCCGAATCAGCTTGAGGTAGTCCTCTCGTTCGGGCTTATGCCCGAGATCGTCCAGCAACGTGGGCGCATGCTCGTACTCCCCGTCGTTCTCCAGGACGATACACTCCTCGAAGCTCCCCGGAATCGTCATCCTGGGGCCAATCTCCTTGACCGTCCCCGAGACGCTCGCCAGGATCGGAGCCGAGACGAACGCCTCGGAATCCGCCAGCTTCTGCCCCAGCAAAACGCGCTCCCCCCGCTTGACCATGGGGGTACAGGGGACTCCCAGATGCTGGGACAGCGGAAAAACCAGATCCCCCTTCGGCGACAGGGGCTCGACCACCTTCTCCGCCGTCAGGACCTTCCCATCCGGCGGATGAATCCCTCCCTTGAACGTCGGCAACCTCATCTCAAGACTCCCCTCAAAAAAGACTGGAATCCAAACGCCCCCCATTCTCTCCCTCGCAAAAAAAACATCCGCCATCGCTCCCCAGGTCAAAGAACGATGCCGGTCAAAGTGAGCTCCCTTCCAAATCATTCCCGGCGGGCAAGGACAACGAGCCAGACGGACGATTCGGAACGGGAACAGGGAGGCCGTCGGTCCGAACACCGTTTTATTATAATGACGCCCCATAAAAAAAGCAAAAAGCCGCTCGCCGCCTTCGCCTCGAAAGAGGCCCCCTCCGGGGAGCGTGCACGGCAAGGCCGCGGCACCCGAAACCGGCGCGCCGCGGCCCCGCAGGACGGGCTTGTTCGTTTTGAGGAGGCACTCCCCGTTCGCCTCAGTCGAACCAGAACACCCGAGGAAAGTTCAGAGCGCACTCCTGCCCCACGGAAAGCTTCGGTTCCCGGCGTCCCTTCTGGACACGGACCTCCTGCCGCCCCACCTTGACGAAATAGTCCACGGTCTCCCCCAGGTAGGCGATGCGGTCCACCACGCCCCTAAGGCCCCCCTCCTCGTCGGGGCGAAGCTCCACCTCCGCGGGGCGGCAGGCCAGGGTAGCCGTTCGGGCGCCCGAGAGCGATGCGGGCAGCTCGGCCGCGAGGCTCCCCGCCTCGGGCGCTCCGGCGAGGTACGCCCGACCGCCCTCGATCGCGACGGGCAGGAAGTTGGAGAGCCCGATGAAGCTGAACACGAACTTGTTGGCGGGGTTCGCATAGACGTTCAGCGGGGTGCCGATCTGCTCGGGGCGGCCATCCCTCATGACCATGATCCGGTCGGACAGCGCCATGGCCTCCGACTGGTCGTGGGTGACGTAAATGATCGAGAAGTCGTACTGGCGCTGCAGGTCCTTGATCTCAAAGCGCATCTCCTCGCGCAGGTGGGGATCGAGGTTGGAGAGGGGCTCGTCCAGCAGCAGGAGCCCCGGATTGATCGAGAGCGCGCGGGCCAGGGCGATGCGCTGCTTCTCGCCGCCCGACAGTTCGTTGGGATAGAGCGCGGCCTGACGGGTCAGGTTGGTGTTCTCGAGCGCCTTCTTGGTCCGCTCGGCGATCTCGGTTCTCGAGAGCCCCTTGATCTTCAGCGGAAACGCGACGTTGTCGAAGACCGTCATGTGGGGCCACACGGCGAAGGCCTGAAAGACCATGCCGAATCCCCGTTTCTCGGGCGCCAGGTAATAACGTTTTTCACTGGATGAGACGAGGCTGCCCCCCACCTCGATCTCCCCCTCGTCCAGATCCTCGAATCCGGCGATCATCCGCAGCGTCGTCGTCTTGCCGCACCCCGATGGCCCCAGAAAGGAGAAGCACTCCCCCTTCTCTATCGAAAGGTTGAGATCGTCCACCGCGACGACCTGCCCGAAACGTTTGGTAACGTGTCTGAGTTCCACGAAAGCCATGAGTCTACGCCCCCCCGTTGTCCGTCTGTCGTTTCTCGAAGAAACGTTTGATCAGGATCTCGCCGCCCACGATGAGCACCAGGGCCACGGCGGCAAGCGCGCAGGCGTAGACGGTCTCCCCGTCCTCGTTGAGGGTATAGATGGCGACGCCGATCGTCCGGGTCGTCGGTCCGTAGAGCAGAACGGAGGTCGTCAGCTCGCGGAGCGCCGGCAGGAAGATCAGGAAGAACGCCGCGATCATGCCCGGCCGGATCAGGGGAATCACCACGTCGCGCAGGGACTGCCACGGAGTGGCGCCGCTGGCGCGGCTGGCCTCGACCAACGAGTCGTGCACCTGCTCCAGCGCGGCGCTGTTGGACTTGAGCGAGAAGGCCATGTAGCGGGCGATGTAAGCGACGAAGATGATCCATGCGGTATTGTAGATGTTCACCCCGAAGCGGCCGCTCCAGGTCAGGATCACCCCAAGCGCGATGACGGTGCCCGGAAGGGAGAAGGGAAGCATCCCCAGGAACTCCAGGAACCATTTTCCCCGCACCTTCATCTTTACCAGCACGTAGGAGATGATCCCGCCCGCCAGCATGGTGACCAGGGCAGCTCCGAGCGAAAGATAAAGGGAGTTGAAGATGGCGTCCTTGGTCAGCTTCCACTTGAACAGGACGTACCGGAAGTTGTCGAGCGTCATGTTCTCCAGCCGGATGGGAAGCCCGTAGGTCTTGAGCAGCCCGACCAGAAAGATCGTCACCGTCGGCATCACCACCGTGACCAGCAGGTAGACGACGCAGAGCGTGAACAGCGGCAGGCGCAGGCCGCGGAGTTTCAGCACCGTCGGACGGACGCTCTTGCCCGCGATGATCTGGAACCGCCCGGACTTCACCACGCGGTTCTGGGCATAGAGGATCACCGCCGCCGAGATGACGAGGATGACCGACATGACCGTCGCCGCCCGGATGGCCGTGAAGCTGCCCGCGCTCTGGTGGATGAGCTCGTAGATCTTCGTGGGTATGGTGTAGATCCCCACCTCCGTCCCCAGGATGGCCGGGGTGCCGAAGTGGGCCAGAGAGTACAGGCAGACCAGCAGCGCGCCGCTGACCACCGAAGGAAGGATCAGGGGGATGGTGATCTTGCGGGTGATGGTGAAGAGCCCCGCTCCGGAGATGCGGGCGGATTCCTCCAGGGTGGGGTCCATCCGTTCGAGGGCCCCGCTGACCTGGATGAAGACGAAGGGGAAAAGGTACATGGTCTCGATGAGGACGATCCCCCAGAAGCTGTAGACGTTGAAGAGCGGCGTCCGCGTGCCCCAGAGCTCCATCCACAGCTGGTTGATGTAGCCCGCGCGGGGCGAGAGCAGCATCTTCCAGGCCAGGGCTCCGATGAACGCGGGCAGCATGAAGGGAACGGTGAAGAGGACCTTCATCGTCCGTTTGAAGGGCAGGTCCGTCCGCGTGACGAGCCACGCAAAAAGCGTTCCGACCACCGTGCAGGCCACGGTGACGCACAGCGCAAGCTGGAGGGACATGCTCAGAGCCTCGAAGGTGTCGGGGCGCCGGACGATCTCCAGAAGGGCGGAGAAATTGAAGCTCCCGTTCTCGACGAAGGAGGTCCAGAAGATCAGCAGGACGGGAAGGGCGACGACGACGATCAGAATGAGGATGGAGAGTGCAAAGAGCAGCTCCGCGATCCCCCATTTTCCGGACCTATTCATGGATACCCGCCCCCTCCATCGTGTCTGCGTCGAAGATCAGAGGATTGGCGATGCGGACCCCCACCACGTCGCCCTCCCGGAAGATCAGGTTCTCGCCGATGGCCCGGTGCGTCTCGAGCTGTACCCTCAGCTCCCGGCCGTGAAGATCCAGCCTCTGGTCCACGATGGGGCCAAGAAGGTTGACCCTCCGTACCGTGGCGCGGGGAAGCTTGGAGTCCGGCTGGGGGTCGCGGACGAGGTCGACGTCGGAGGGGCGGCAACCCAGGATGGGGGCGGCGGGAAGAAAATCGGGCGCCTTCGCCAGCAGGGCGTCGGTCCCCTCGAGGTAGACGTAATCGTTCCGGAAGTCCACGGGAATCATGTTGGAGACGCCCATGAACCGAAACACGAAGGCGTTCGACGGATATTCGAAGACCTCCTCCGGCGTGCCGATCTGGCAGATGCTGCCATTCTTGTCCAGGACGGCCATGCGGTCGGAGATCGCCAGAGCGATCTCCTGGTCGTGGGTGACGTAGAGCACCGTGATGCCCTTTCTGCGCTGGAGCTCGCGGATCTCGAAACGCATCTCCTCGCGGAGGTTGGCGTCGAGGTTGGTCAGGGGTTCGTCCAGCAGCATCAGCCTGGGCTCGGCCACCAGAGCGCGGGCCAGGGCCACGCGCTGCTGCTGACCGCCCGAAAGCTGATAAGGCATTCGGTTCTCGAGCCCCGAGAGGTTGACGCTGTCGATGGCATCCTGCGTACGCTCCTCCGCCTCCTTCCTGCCGACCTGCTGAATCTTGAGGGGATAGAGGACGTTCTCCCGGACGGTCATGTGGGGCCATACGGCGTAGTCCTGAAAGACCACGCCCAGGGACCGCTTGTCCGGGGGAACGGCGATCCTGTCGGCCGGAGAGGACAGGACCTCGCCGCCGATGCTGACCGTTCCGGAGTCGGGCTGCTCGAAGCCGGCGACCATCCGAAGCAGTACGGTCTTCCCGCAGCCCGAGGGGCCGAGCAACGTAAAACACTCCCCGTCCCGGATCGTCAGATCGAGATTCCGGAAGACTATCTTGTCGCCATAAGCCTTGCGGACATTTTTGATGGACACCTCCGCCAAATTGCACCACACCTTCCTTAAGCAGGTGACCGCCCTCCACGAAGCGTCGGTCTCGTGGGACGTATCGATCGCTTCCGTCGAGGCGAAGCCCCATTAAAGCCCACGGCCGACCGGATCGGTGCACTACGTTTCCCGGTCGTCCGCCCATGGGCCCGGCCTCGACGTAAGCGGGGGCTCAAACCAATTTTTTTGTTGTCAGGAGAAAAACCCCGAGCGATGCCGCTCGAGTCGGATGTTTACAAAAACGGCCGCCTGCCTGAGGCGGCCTTTCGTCTTCTCCGAAAGAAACGGCTACTTCTTCGAGGGACGCAGGATCTCCGTGAATTTCTTGATGCTCTCCTCCTTCGTCGCGCTGAGCGTCTCGAAATCCAGCTTGACCGCCCGCTGGACCGCTTCGTGCGGGTTCGGAAGCAGGCTGTCGGCGGGAAGCTCCACATCCGCCCTCACGGGCAGCGTCCCGTTCGCGGCGATGATCGTCTGGGCCTCCTTCGACAGAAGGAAATCGACGAACCTTTTCGCGGCCTCGAGGTTTGGCGTCCCCTTCATGATGGCCACGGGGCTGGGGAGCATGATGATCTCCTGCGGGTAGACAAAGCCCAGGGTGGCGCCCTTCTTGATCTTGTCGATCGTGATGTAGTCCACACCGATGCACGCCAGAAGGTCTCCCATGGCCGTGTCGTCCACCACCTGGCCCGAGCCCTGGCCGATGCGCGCGGCATTGTCCCGGCAGGCTTCGAAGAACTCCCAGCCGAACGTCTGGACCAGCGCCACCACGCTGCCGTAGGCCGTCCCGGAGAGCGCGGGGTTGGCGATTCCGAAGGCGTCCTTGAACTCGGGTTTGTGCAGATCCTTCCAGGACGCGGGCGGGGTCTTGATGAAACGGTTGTTGTAGGCGATGGCCAGGGTTCCGTTTCGAACGGGCGTGAAGTACCCCTCGGGCTCCACAACGGGGCTTTCCACGTACTTGGCCTCAGGCGAGATATAGGGCTCCAGCACGCCCTCCCTCTTGAGCTGATAGAAGTCCGGCACCTCGCTGTGCCAGAGGACGTCCACCGTGAGCTTGCCCGACTCGCGCTCGGCGGCGATCTTGGCCATGAGCTTGCCCGCCCCGGCGGAGTAGTAGTCGAAGTCGACGTCGGGGTTGGCCTTCACGAACGCCTCTTTGAGGGCGCCGATGAGGGACTCCTTCATGGACGTGTAGACCGTCAGCTTGCCGCCGGCCCATGCCGCGGATACGGACAGAAGCAGGATGACGACGAGGAGTGCGAGCTTCGCATACTTTTTCAACGTGCATGACCTCCTTGTTTTTCTTGTTTTTTCGGGGCGCCCGAGACGCCCCGCAGGTTCGGGATACCGTTGGGGCCGCGGGGAACGACAACCCGCCGTGCGGACGGGTGCCGCCCCCTCCCCTCAAAAGAGCCAGAACTCAGAGGGCCGAGAAGGCCCGGTCCAGATCCGCCTTCAAATCCTCCGCATCCTCCAGCCCCACGGACAGACGTATCAGGCCCTTGGATATTCCCGCGGCGGCCTGCTCCTCGTCGGAGAGGGCGGAGTGCGTCATGGACGCGGGATGCTGGATCAGGGATTCCGTGTCGCCGAGGCTGACGGCCAGAGTCCAGAGCTTGGTGCTGTTGATGAACTTCTTGCCGGCCTCGAAGCCGCCCTTGAGGTCCATGGCGATCATCGCGCCGAAGTATTTCATCTGCTTCCTCGCCAGCTCCTTCTGCGGGAAGCTGTCCAGACCGGGATACCAGACGTGCGCGACCTCGGGACGCTTCTCCAGGAAACGGGCGATCTCGAGCGCCGTCTCGCAGTGACGGGGAACCCGAACGTGCAGGGTTTTCATGCCCCGCAGCATCAGATAGGCGTCGAAGGGGGACATCGTGGCGCCGGTGAGGTCCTTGAGCCCCTCGCCCTTCACCCGAGCGATGAACTCCGCGCTTCCCACGGCGGCCCCCGCAATGACGTCTCCGTGCCCGTTGAGGTACTTCGTCACGGAGTGGAGGACGACATCGGCCCCGAACTCGATCGGACGCTGGATCACCGGGGAACAGTACGTGTTGTCGACGATCAGCAGGGCTCCCGCCTCGTGGGCGATTTTCGCGAGCCCCTCCAGGTCCGCGATCTCCATGGTCGGATTCGCCGGGGACTCGCAGTAGATCACCCTGGTGTTGGGCTTGACTGCGGCCTTCACCGCCGCCAGGTCCGCCAGGCTCATGAAGGTGACCTCGATGCCGAAGCGCGGGAAGTGATGGTTCATCAGGGAATGGGTGCATCCGTAAATGGAGTTTGCCGCAATGACGTGGTCCCCGCCGGATAGGGCGGTCCAGAGCACGGAGGCGATGGCGCCCATCCCGGAGGAGGCGACCGCCGCGGCCTCGCCGCCCTCGAGTGCGGCCAGCTTCCGCTCGACCGCCGTGTGGTTGGGATTGCCCAGTCGGGTGTAGATGTAGCCCTCCTCCTCGCCCGCAAAGCGGCGTGCGCCCTGATCGGCATCCTCAAAGGCGAAGGTCGACGTTTGATAGATCGGGGTGTTCAGGGCACCGGTCACAGGGTCGGGACAGGTACCGAAATGAACGCACTTCGTGCCAAAACCTTGTGCTGCGTGGGACATCATAAAGCCTCCTTGTGGGTGCGTCGGGTGGACCGGAAACATGCAAAGGCATGACGGATGGTACACCGGTTCGTTATTGTATCGTTTTTTGAGGAGCGGCGCCAGAGTAGCGGGCGGCCTCGCCGACATTCCCGCAGCACCTTCGAAAACCGTTCTTCCGTTCCTTTGGCCGTCGGCCTCGAACCAAGCGTGATTGTCCCGGCCTTCCGCCCCGCACTTTGGTAGAATAAAAAAAACGCCGGCACCGCCCGTCGATGCCGGCCTTGCGACGAAAGGAAGGAAGCCCATGTCCCAAAACGTCCCCGGCCTCTCCATCCGCGCCCTTCTTGCAATCCTGCTTCTGTGCGCCCCTTCGTGCCTGCCCGATCCGGCCCAGGCGCGTGAGGTCAAGGTCGTCATCGATTACGACTACAACGACGCCCGGGACTTCCATGAAGGGCTCGCCGCCGTAAAATCCAACGATGCATGGGGGTACATCGACCACCTCGGGCGCATGGTCATTCCCTTCGTCCATCGGGTTCCCGAGGCAGGGTCCTTTTCGGAGGGGCTCGCCTTCGTCGGAGACCGTTTCATCGACGCCTCCGGCAGGGAGGCGTTCGATGAAAGGACCTTCCAGGACGCAAAATCCTTCTCTCAAGGGCTCGCGGCGGTTAAGAGCCATGGGCGGTGGGGATATATCGATACGGCCGGAAAGTTCGTCATTCCCCCCAGCTACGAGGCGGCGGGCCCCTTCTCTCAGGGGCTGGCCCCGGTGCGCAAGGACGGACTCTGGGGCTACATCGACATCGGCGGGCGCATGAAGATCCCCCCACAATACCTCAGGGCGGCTCCCTTCCACGAGGGCCGGGCCGCGGTGGAGATGCGGGGCCTGTCCGGCTACATCGACCTCTCCGGCAGAGACCTCGTCAAAGCATCGTTCGACGAGGCGGGCCCGTTCGGCAACGGGCTGGCTCCGGTCAGGAACGCCTCGGACTATCGGGGCTGGGGGTACGTCGATTCCAGGGGGCGGCTCTCCATCCCCCATCGCTACAACGCCGCCGGCCCGTTCCGGGAGGGGCTGGCCCCCGTCGCCACCGACGCGCGATGGGGGTACATCGATACTCTGGGACGGCTCGTCCTGGACGCGCAGTTCGATGAAGCTCGTCCATTCCATGAAGGGCTCGCCGCCGTGAGGCTCGAGGACAGGTGGGGATACATCAGCGTACGATAGCGGCCTCACGCGGCCCTTTCATCGGCCTCCAGACAAGCCCCGGTCAAGCCGCTTAAGCGATCTGCTCCGCTCGCCTGCGGCTGCGCCTCGGCTCCCGGGCAGCCTGCTTATACGATGAAGCTCGTCCATTCCACGAAGGGCCCGCCGCCGTGAGGCTCGAGGACAGGTGGGGATACATCAGCCGAGGGCGACGGCAAATACCGCCTCCAGGACACCGCCCCCCACCGAGAGGGCCTTGTCCGAGATGGAGAAGCAGTGGGACCGCACCGCGCGTGGATCGATGTCGCCGATCTTCATGCCCGTCCGCACGGGAACCGTCGGGTGGATCAGGCCGCGCAGCACCCCGCCGATCCTGGCGAGCACCGGCTTATCGTTCACGAACCCCAAGACCTGCCCGGCCTCGACGAGATCGCCGATCTCGGCTCGAGGCACCATCAGGCCGTCGTCCGGCGCACGAACCAGGCGATCCGTCGTGGCGCCGCCGATCTCCCCCGGCACCCCCGTGTCGGGAGCCGCCTCCCCCCTGACGATGACGCGCCCCAGATCGTGACCGCGCAGCGTCTCCACCACCGCATGAACGTCCCGTGGAGCACGAAATCCCGGACCGACCCCAATGACGCGCGGCGCCATATCACGGCTCGTTCCGACGTTGCGCTTGGCCATGATGGCGTCGATCAATACGTCGGGGTGCAGATCCGCCAGACATTCCCCCTGCGGGTCCACCAGAACCCCGACCGTCCCGTCGCCGGGGAGCTCCCGCGCCGAGCCGAGCCGGCGCGCCGGCATCCCCTCGACGACATGCTCCCCGTCGAACACCGCCTGAGCCACGGAAACCGGACGGCGAATGACCATGGGACGCGCCGTCTCGAGCACCAGCAGCCTGAAGCCCGTCCGCCACAACCTGTAGATTATCCCCGTGGCAAGATCGCCCCCGCCGCGCACCACCGCCAAACCCATGAGGCATCCCCTTCCCCTCCGCGTCGTTTTGTTCCGGCACGTATTTCCCAAAAGATGCGGCGTTTTTTTTCGATCGGCGAAAAAGCGCCGCAAAAAGTTGATGCAAACGTAACGATCTCCGGTAGAATAGATGGAGAAAGCGCTTTCCTCCTTCGAAGTTCAGTTTATTATAGAAGGAGCGATGGGAATTGGAAAGTTCCGGTCAGTACCGCGATATCCAGATCATAAAAGCGGACCGTTCTCCGTCGCGCAGCCGGACCGCCGGAACGTCCGCAAAGAAGGGGGTTCTCAATTGTCCAAGTTCAAGATCATCGGTACCTCCGTGCCGAGGCTGGACGGCATGCAGAAGGCCACGGGACAAATCCGTTTCGTAAACGACTACGATCTTCCCGAACACTGGGTCGGCGGAATCGTGCGGTCCCGGGTGCCCCACGGGATTCTCAGGGGCTTCGACAGGGACCCCTCCTTCGATTGGTCTCAGGTCACGTTTCTGACCGCAGCCGATATTCCGGGCGAGAATTTCGTCCATATCGTGCGCGACGATTATCCGGTCCTGACGAACGGCCACGTGACCTACGTCACGGAGGCTCTGGCCCTGATCGCCGCGCCGGACGAGCGGACCCTGCGAGCGGCGATGGCCGCGACGACGCCTCGGATCGATCCGCTCCCCGCAGCCCTGACCATGGACGAGGGGCTCACGGCCAAGGTCAAGGTCTGGGGCGAGGACAACATTCTGGACGAGTATCACGTCGAATGCGGCGACATCAAAAAGGGATTCGCCGAGGCGGACCTCATCCTCGAGGGCTCCTACGAGACCGGCCTTCAGGAACAGATGTACCTGGAGACTCAGGGGGTGGCGGCCATCCCCCATCCGGACGGCACGCTGGAGATCATCCCGTCGCTCCAGTGCCCGTATTACGTTCAGAACGCCGTGGTCCATGCCCTGGCCATTCCCCCGGAGAGGGTGCTCATCCGTCAGCCCGCCACGGGCGGCGGTTTTGGGGGCAAGGAGGACTACCCCTCCATGATGGCCGTATGGTGCGGTTTTCTGGCCCTCAAATCCGGACACCCCGTCAAGCTCATCTACGACAGAAAGGAAGACATCGAGAGCACCCCCAAGCGCCACCCCTCGAAGGTCCATCACAGGATGGGATTCAAGAAGGACGGGACCATCGTGGCGATGGAGATCGATCTGTTGCTGGACGGCGGCGCCTACACGACCCTGACCCGCGTGGTGCTCCAGCGGGCCACCCTGCATGCCGCCGGGGTCTACACCGTTCCTCACGCAAAGATCCGCGGCCGGGCCGTCGCCACCAATACGCCGCCCACCGGCGCCTTCCGGGGCTTCGGGGCCCCAGAGGCCTTCTTCGCCGTGGAGCGGCACCTGGACCGGGCCGCCCAGAAACTCGGGATGGACCCGCTGGACCTGCGCCTCAAGAACCTCATCCGCAAGGGCGACCTCTTCCCCTTCAACCAACGCATCGAGGAGGGGGCCAGTGCGGAGGCCGTGCTGCTGCGCGCGGCCGAGCTCTCCGGCTACCGGGAGAAGCGGTCCCGCTACGAGGCGGAACGGGCTCTGAACAAGCGCATCCGCCACGGCATCGGCCTGTCCATCGTGATGCACGGCGGCGGCTTCACCGGCAGCGGCGAGGACAACATGGGGACGACCGTGCGCGTGGACTTCCGCGACGGCGGGTTCCGCGTTCTGGCCAGCAGCGTCGAGATGGGGCAGGGGTCGGCGACGATCCTTCCCATGGTGGCGGCCGAGGCCCTGGGCGTGGGGCTGGAACACGTCGTCGCCCCCCCGGCGGACACGAACCTGGTCCCGAACAGCGGGCCCACCGTCGCATCGCGGACCACCATGTTCGTCGGCGCCGCAACCCACGACGCCTGCCGGAACCTAGTCGCCAGGATCGGCGATTTTCTGGCGCAGCAGAACGGTTGCGCCCCCTCCGAGGTCGTCTTTGACGAGGGAAGTTTCTCGGTAAAGGGCCGATCGGTTTCCATCCTCGAAGCGGCGGCGGATTTCGTCTCACGGGAGGGGGAGCTCTGCGCCGATGGGACCTACAAGGGCCCCGCGACCAACAACCCCTGGAACGAGCAGCGTTTCTCCGGAGACGCCTACAAGGGATACTCCTGGCTTGCCACCGTGGTGGAGCTCGAGGTGGACATGGACACCTATGAGGCCAATCCCATCAACACGACCGCCGTAGCGGAGATGGGGCGCGTCATCCACCCCGTCCTCGCCGCAGGGCAGCTCGCGGGCGGGGTGCTTCAGAGCCTCGGATGGGCCCACATCGAGGATCTGACGGTCAACCCCGACGGGGCCTACAGCGCGTCGCACATGAGCTCCTACCTCGTCCCCACGACGCTCGACACGCCCAAGTGGACGATCGACATGATCGAGGCCCCCTCCCCCGCCGGCGGGTTCGGCGCCAAGGGGATGGGCGAACTTCCCTGCAACGGGAGCGCCCCGGCGTTTCTGTCCGCGCTCGACAACGCGCTGGATGTCTTCGCCGAACGGGCTCCGGCCACGGGCGAATACCTGTTCGGGCTTCTGGAGGCCAAGCGGAAACAGGAGGTCAAGGCCGTCGCATCCTGATTCTCGGCCCTGACGCAACCCAAACGAACCAGATCGAGATTTTTCGGGGGGATAGACCATGCACATAGAATTGACCGTAAACGGGGAGCTGCGCTCGGTGGACGTGGACCCCATGACACGCCTGATCGACATCATCCGCGACGACCTGAGGCTCACGGGGACCAAGGAGGGTTGCGGCGAGGGGGAGTGCGGCGCCTGTTCCGTCATCATGGACGGTCACTTGGTGACGTCATGCCTCGTCCCGGCCATCCAGGCCGCAGGGAGCGCCGTCACCACCATCGAGGGGATCGGCACCATGGAAAACCCCAGCGACCTTCAGATCATCTTCAACGAAGAGGGGGCCATTCACTGCGGGTTCTGTACGCCCGGCATGATCGTGGCGGCTCACGATCTGCTCGAGAAGAACCCAGAGCCCACCGAGGACGAGATTCGTCACGAGCTTTCGGGCAACATCTGCCGCTGCACCGGGTACGGGACCATCTGCAACGCGGTCGCCCGCGCGGCACGGGAGGGCTACGGACGCAAGATCCGGCCCGCAGTCAGCCGCTGTCGGAGCAGCCGCCCCGTCTTCACGGAGGAGGAGGCCAGGCGCTGTTTCGCCCCCCGGACGCTCGAGGAGGCCCTGCGGGCCCTGGATGAGCGCCCCGGAACGCTGATCCTCGCCGGGGGGACCGACATTCTGGTCGACATGAGGAGCGGCCGAACGGCGGTCGATTGCGTGATCGACGTCTTCAACATTCCGGAACTTCACAGGATCTACAAAGGGGACGACGGATTCATCCACATCGGAGCCAGTGTGACCAACGACGAACTGGAAAACGATCCGCTGATCGCCGAGCTGCTTCCCGCCCTGGCTCACTGCGCCCGACGCTGCGGCGGGCCGGCGATCCAGAACCGGGCCACCATAGCCGGCAATCTCTGCACCGCCAGCGGAGCGGGCGACCTGCCGGTCGTGCTGCTGGCCTTCGACGCCTCCGTGCTTCTGGCCGAAAGAAACGGCACGGAGCGCATGAGGACGGAGGACTTCGTCGTCAAGTACCGCCAGACGGCCCTCAAGCCCAATCAGATGGTCCAGGAAATTCTGGTTCCCATTCCCGCCCCGGATTCCCGCCAGGTCTTCTTCAAGAGGGGCTCGCGCAAGGCGCTCACGCTCTCCCGCGCCTCGCTGGCCGCCTATCTGGAGCTGGATCGGGATCGCGTCAGGCTCCTGCGCTTTGCCGCAGGGAGCATGTCCCCGACCCCGAGGCGCCTCAAGAAAACCGAGGAGGCCCTGATCGGCAGGACGCTCGACGCCGATTTCGTGGAGAGGGCAAGCGCCCTGGCGGCCGAGGAGATCAGTCCTCGAAAGCAGACCGCCTACCGAAAGAAGATCACGGGGAACCTGGTGCGCCGCTTCTTCGAGGAGATCGTCCGCCTCTGACCCTGCGACGCGGTCGGCGCGTTTCACATCCCTGCTTTGCAGACGCTCTCGGAACCGTCCGGTTGTCGCTTCCGCAAAACCCACGGTAAAATCCCCTTTGCAGCGGTTGCCTTATAGTGTACAATCACACTCATAATTAAATTTTAAGGTCAGACCGGACGAGGGATACTGTTTGATGGTTTGCCTGCTTACATCGACCTCGCGGCAACTTTGGTGAAGCAACTAAGCGACCAACTCAGCTCGCTGCGCTACGGATGTAAGCGATCGACACGGCATCTGCGGCCACAGGCCGCAGAGAGTCGGTCGCCTGCTTATGCTTAAAGGAGGTTTCATTGGATGGATTGGGTAAAGGCTTCTGCGTCGACGCTCGTCTGCGAGGAAAAGGGCACGACCCTGCGGGACGTGGTTCAGGGGATCATGGACGGTGCGGAGACGCCGGAGGAGATCATGGAGATGCTGGATCTGAAGGGCACCGATAAGGGGGCGGACCAGATCCCGGAGATCCTGGACGTCTTCGTCCCCGTGGTCAATGCCTGGAAAAGCGGGGGCTGCGGCGGCGGATGCTCCGGCTGCAGCGGCAGTTGCTGTGGCGAATAGGATAGAGACGGAATCGTCTCCGGACGCTTCCACCACGAGGAGGGGGTAACGACATGGAACGAACGGATATCATAAAAATGAAGGGCAACGCCCTGACCTTGCTGGGACCGGCTCTGAAAGCCGGCGACCGTGCGCCCGACTTCACGGTGCTGGATGCCTCGCTTGCGCCCAAGTCGCTCAAGGATTTCGGAGGAAAGGTCAAGGTCCTCTCGGTAACGCCCTCCCTGGACACCCCGGTCTGCGACCTTCAGCTCCATTGGTTCAACGAGGACGCCGCCAGTCAGCCGGCCGACGTCGTGGTCATGAACATCAGCATGGACCTGCCCTTCGCGATCAAACGCTTCTGCGCAACGGCGGGAATCGAGAGGGCTCTGGCCCTCTCCGACCATCGGGACGCCTCGTTCGGATCGGCCTACGGCGTGCTCATCAAGGAGCTTCGCCTTCTGGCCCGTTCTATCTTCATCATCGACAAGGACGATGTCGTCCGCTACGTCCAGATCGTCCCCGAGCAGACGAACGAGCCGGACTACGAAGCGGCTCTCAAGGCGCTGAAAGAGCTGATTTAGGGCATACCGGACATACGACATGCGACGAGCCGCCCCGGAAGCCCCGGGGGCGGCTCGTCGCGTCTTCACAAAGCGCCTTTCGCCTCAGCGGCGGATGCCCCGTTCCTCGTCCGTGCCCGGAACGAGGGAATCCCAGAACGCCGCGCAGATGCCCGCCACCGCCATGGGGGTCTTCAGAATGGCCCACAGCATCCCGCCGAGGGTCTGGGCCAGCGCGGGGTAGCTCGCGCTCATGAAGAGCTCCTGGTTCTTCTCGACCCACCCGGGAAGGCCCAAGGCCATAAGAAAGGCAAACCCCACGATCAGGACGTTCCTCTGACTGCCCATATCCGCCCGCATCAGCACCTGGATGCCGAGGGCGCCGATGGTCCCGAACAGGGCGATGTAGGCCCCGCCGATGATCGGCGAGGGCATGGTGGCGATGAGAGCACCGAGCTTTCCGACGAAGCTCATGAGGATCAGGAGGACCGCACCGGTCCGCACCACCCAGCGCGACGCCACGCCGGTCAGCCCGATCAGCCCGACATTCTCGGTGTAGGAGGTCGTACCGACGGACCCGAAGAGGCCGGAGAGCGCACAGCCGATCCCCTCGGCCCCGACGCCCCGGCTGATGGTCGCCTCGTCGGGATCGTCAACCCCGGACGCGTAGGAGACCGAATGGTAGTCCCCGATGGACTCGATCATCACGGCAAAGAACCCCGCGACCATGGCGCCGAAGGCGAGCAGGCTGAACTTCGGCGCACCCCAGGGCAGAATCACCCTGTAGCGCAGCCACGGCGCCTCGGCGACCTTGCTCAGGTCGATGTGGGCGGGGTGTCCCGCGGGGAAGAAACCCGACCGGGAGAGCCCCAGACAGGTCAGATAGGTGATGACGATGGCCGAGAGGATCGCGAAGATGTTGACGTACCTGTTTTTGCTGACCAGGCTGAACAGGAAGATCAGGACCACGACCATGAGGGAGGCGGGCCAGTAGTTCGCGGCGTTGCCCTGGATGGCGACGGGCGCGAGGGAGAAGCCGATGGCCATGATCACGGGCCCGATCACCACCGGGGTGATGATCTTGCGGATGACCCCGACGATGCCGCTGTAGCCGATGACCGCCAGAATGATGCCGCCCAGGATCAGTCCTCCGCCGATGTACTGCATCACGACGTCCGGCCCCATCGCCTTGTAGGCGCCGATGACGGTCATCACGGAGGGAATGAAGCTGAAGCTCGATCCCTGCACGATGGGCAGTCCCGACCCAAGCCTGGGGTGCGTCTGAATGAGGGTCGCCACCCCCATGCCGAAGTAGACGCAGGAGATGAACGCCGCAATCTGAAGCGCGTCCATCCCCATGGCCGGCCCGAAGATCAGCGGCACCAGCGTCGTCGCGCCGAACAGCGTCAGCACGTGCTGCGCCCCGGAGAGCAGCATGATGAAGAACGGAGGCTTGTCGTTCACCCCATAAATCAATTGTCTAGCCACAAACC
Organism: Fretibacterium sp. OH1220_COT-178; assembly: GCF_003860125.1. Classification (NCBI taxonomy): domain Bacteria; kingdom Thermotogati; phylum Synergistota; class Synergistia; order Synergistales; family Aminobacteriaceae; genus Fretibacterium; species Fretibacterium sp. OH1220_COT-178. Next base: position 35,080 of record NZ_RQYL01000007.1, read on the forward strand.
TGAACCTCCCCTGCCAAACTGAATTACTGAATTGAAGAAGGAACCTCGCAACGCCCCGTCACGGGGACACGCGCTCCCGAAAAGCGCGCCGCGTTGTACAATGGACACCAAAACAGGAGGAAGGCCCCCTTCCTCCTGCCCTTGTAATCCTAAACGATGCCGGCCGCCTTTGTCAACTTGAGCGGCGCGGGGCCTTGAGGGGCCTCCTGAAGTTATCTGTGGGGTGATCTCTTGCTCGATCGGAATGCGAACGCCCGCGTCCGCGCCCAGCTGGACGCTGCGGAAAAATTGAGGGATGCGGTGGACTCCCTGCGCTTCGCGGCGCCGGTCGTACGCGTCTACGACCCTCTGGACTATGCGTGGAACGCCTTTGCCGCCTACGTGGAGCGCTACGGGGCAAACCCCAAGCGCGTCCTCTTCCTGGGGATGAACCCCGGCCCCTGGGGCATGGCCCAGACGGGCGTCCCCTTCGGGGAGGTGGCGGCGGTGCGCGACTGGATGCGCATCGACGCCACCACGGGGCGTCCCGCGGACGAGCACCCGCGGTATCCGGTGGAGGGGCTGTCCTGCAGACGCTCCGAGGTCAGCGGTCAACGGCTCTGGGGGCTTTTCAGGGAGCGGTTCGGAACCGCGGAGGCCTTCTTCGCCGAACATCTCGTCGTCAACTACTGCCCTCTGCTCTTCATCGCGGCCTCGCCGCGCAGGAAGGGAGGCGAGGGGGCCCGCAACCTGACTCCCGACAAGCTTCCGGCGGCCGAACGGAGGGCGCTCTACGCGGCGTGCGACGCCCATCTGCGGGCGGTGACCAAGGCGCTCGCCCCCCGCTTCCTGGTGGGGATCGGCACCTTCGCATCCGCCCGTGCCCGGGAGGCCCTGGCAGACGAGAAGGTCGAGCTTGTCAGGATCCTGCACCCCAGCCCCGCCTCGCCTCTGAGCAACAGGGACTGGCCCGGAACGGCGACGCGTCAGCTGGTCGACGCGGGCGTTTGGTGAGTCCGGCATGATGGAGCTGGTTCGGAGGCGCGCTCTGGTGAGCGGCCGCGTTCAGGGGGTGGGCTTTCGGTGGTTCGCCGCCGACCGGGCGGAGCACCTGGGCCTCACGGGCTGGGTCGGAAACCTTCCGGACGGACGGGTGGAGATGGTCTTCCAGGGCCCTCCGGGCCTCGTCGCCGAGATGGAGGACTGGCTCCGCCGGGGTCCCGTGACGGCACGGGTCCGCCAGGCCGTGTTCCACGACGAACGGGTGGAGGAGGACGAGGACGGCTTCAGGGTACGGTAGACCCGATTGGGGAACGATGACATCTTTACTCTAAGACGATTGCAGAGTATCATGAATGGTCAGTGAATACCATGAACTCTCGCATCGCTATTGGATCAAGGAGGAGATCGTACCGTGAAGAAACTGTCGTTCTGCGCGCTGATGTCCCTCTTCGCCGTTCTCGTGCTGGGGCTCTCCGCCCCCGCGAAGGCCGCCTCCGACGCTCCGATCACCGTCGCCTGCATCACGACGGCCCCCCACCTCGACGTCATCACCGAGGACGGCCAGATCGTCACCCTTCTTTTCTTCGCCCTCGAATCCCTCGTGACCACCGAGGAGGACGGCCAGGGAGGCATCCGGATCGTCCCGAGCCTCGCCGAGAGCTGGAAGATCAGCGACGACGGCATGACCTACACCTTCAAGCTGAAAAAGGGCGTCAAGTTCCACGACGGCACCCCCGTCACGACCGAGGACTGGATCTGGTCGATCCTGCGCCTTCGCGATGCGGGGCCCGAAAGCCCCTGGACCCACCTGGCGCGAGCCGTCAAAGAGGTCTCCGCTCCCGACGAGGAGACGCTGGTCATCTCCCTGTCCGAGCCCTACGCGCCCTTCCTCTCCAACCTGACGAATCCCGCCCTCGCCGTGCAGTCCAAAAAGCACTTCGACAAGGTCGGTGCGGAGGCTTTCCGGGACAGCCCCATGGGCACCGGCCCCTACTACTTCGCCGAGTGGGAGCTGAACCAGCGCTACGTTCTGAAGAAGAACCCCCATTACCACATCGAGGGCAAGCCCATAGCCAGCGAGTTCCGCTTCATCGTCGTCCCGGACGACAATACGCGCATCATGCAGCTTCAGGCCGGAGAGGTGGATGTGGTCAGGGACCTCCCCCACAACCGCATCGACGAGCTCGCCTCCTACCCCGGGCTGGCGGTGGATGCGGCCCCCTCCACGGAGCAGCGATTCGTCAACTTCAACGTGACGTTTCCCCCGCTGGACGACGTCAGGGTCCGCAACGCCCTGCGTCTCGCCACCGACAAGCAGGCCATCATCAAAATGGTGCTCTTCGGCCACGGCTCTCCGGTGTTCGGAGTCTTTCCGCGCGTCGACGCCTTCTACGACAAGAAACTGAAGGACCCCGGCTACGACGTCGAAAAGGCCAGGGCCCTGCTGAAGGAGGCCGGACAGGAGAAGGGCTTCAAGCTGGAGATGATCTACAGCTCCGGAAACACCGTCCTGGAGAACATCGCGACGGTGCTCAAGGAGCAGTGGGCCAAGATCGGCGTCGATCTTCAGCTCGTCCCGCTGGAGGGCCCGACGGTCAGCGCCGCGTTCCAGAACCTGAAGCACCAGGTCACGATGCTGCGCTGGTCCACGGACACCGCGGACCCCGTGGGGCTCACCAGTTTTATCGCCGATTACGACGCGAGCCACGGCTTTCATACGGGCTGGAGGAACGCACGGGTCACGGAGCTGGCCCATGCGGCGGAGAAGGAGCTGAACGAGGACAAGCGCCGGGCCATGTACGAGGAGATCCAGCAGATCCTCTTCGACGAGTGCCCCCTCTACCCCCTCTACCAGAACGTCTACCCGGTCGCCCGAAAGGACAGCGTCCACAACTTCAGGTTCTCGGGCCTGTCCCGCTACGTCTTCATGGACGCCTATAAGGACGAGTAGCCTCCCGTCGTGAAGGACTGACCAACGCCATACGGGCCCCTGCGTCCCCGCTCCCTTCTCCAGGCGCCGGGGCCCGCTCGTTTCGAGGCTGAATTTCCGCCGCCACCGTATCGGATCCGCAGAATATGCGTAAGGGAAGTGTGCCGTCTTGAAGCAATTCAACTACATTCTGAAGCGCGTTCTGCAGATGATCCCCGTCCTCCTCGTGGTGACGGTCGTGGTCTTTCTGCTGATCCACATGCTTCCCGGCGACCCCGCCCGAACGCTTCTGGGCGAACGGGCGACCTATGCCCAGGTGGAGGCGCTCCGGGCCAAACTGGGCCTGGATCGTCCCCTCCACGTTCAATACGGAATTTTCCTGGGGCAATTGCTCCGGATGGACCTCGGCAATTCCGTGCTCTTCGGCGTTCCCGTCGCCGAGCTCCTGCGAAAGAGGCTGGCCCTGACCCTGAGCCTCACGTTGCTCTCGGGCGTCATCGCCCTTTTCCTGAGCCTTCCGCTGGGCTACCTTGCGGGGTCCAGAAAGGACGGCCTCGCAGACCACCTGATCCGCACCGGAGCGCTCGTCGCCCTGTCCGTCCCCGTCTTCTGGGTCGCCCTGCTGCTCATGATGCTCTTCGCCCTCAAGCTGGGCTGGCTGCCCGTAGGAGGCTGGGGGCGCACCCCCATGCAGCATCTCAGGGGGCTGATCCTGCCCTCGTTCACCCTGTCCCTTTCGACGACCGCACTCCTGGTCCGGAACCTGCGCAACAACGTCGTGGACATCTCGCGCAGCGACTACGTGGACTTCGCCCGCAGCAAGGGGCTTCGCGAAAACGTCGTCCGCGCGCGCCACATTCTGCGCAACTCCATGATATCGACGGCCACCCTGCTCTCGATGCAGCTCGCCCATATGCTCGGCGGCAGCGCCATCACGGAGACGGTGTTCAACCTGCCGGGGCTCGGGTCCCTGATGATCCAGGCCATATTCGGCCGGGACTACGCCGTGGTCCAGGGGGGCGTCTTCGTCATAGCCGTCATGGTCCTGCTGGTCAACCTGCTGACCGACATCCTCTACTCGATCCTCGATCCGCGGGTCACCCTGGAGTAGGGCCATGGAACACACTCATCCGCTTTCGGGAGGATACAGGAGGCTCAGGGCCCTTTCAGGGAGTCCCTCGTTGATCGTGGGGATGGCGATCGTCGCTCTGATGGTCGTGATGGCGCTCTTCCCCGCAAGCATCGCCACTCACGACCCCAACGCCCAGAGCGCGGACGCCATACTGCTGCCCCCATCGGCCGAGCATTGGTTCGGCACGGACAACTTCGGGCGCGACCTGTTCTCACGGGTCGTCTGGGGAGCACGGATCGACCTCCAGCTGGGGCTCGTCGCCATGATCGTCCCGTTCGTTGCGGGCTCCCTCATCGGGCTTCTTGCAGGCTACTACGGAGGCTGGGTCGACGCCCTGCTGATGCGGATCCTGGACATCTTTCTGGCCTTCCCCTTCACCCTGGTCGTCATCGTCATCGTCGCCGTGATCGGCCCGGGTACGGCCAATCTTTACATCGCCATGTGGCTCGTGGGGTGGAGGACCTACGCGCGCCTTATCCGCAGCGAGGTGATGGTGATCCGAAACGCCGAGTTCGTTCAGGCCGCACGCGTCCTCGGCTATTCCGATGCCCGCATCCTTCTGCGGCACGTCCTGCCGAACGTCATCGGCTCCTGCATCGTCTACGGCGCCTCGGACGTCGTGATGTGCATGCTCGCAGGGGCCGCCATGAGCTTTCTGGGGCTGGGAATCCAGCCCCCCACCCCGGAGTGGGGGGCCCTGATCTCCGGCGGCAGGCCCTTCATCGCAAAAGCGTGGTGGCTGACCGCCCTGCCCGGCCTGTGCCTGGCGGTCGCGGGGACCGGCTTCAGCCTTATCGGCGACGGTCTTTCCGACCTGCTGCGCACCAAGGGGCGCTAGGAGGCGAGACCGATGTCCGACGTTCTGCTGGAGCTCAGGGATTTGAAAACGCACTTCGTCACCCGGGAGAGCACCGTCAAGGCCGTGGACGGCGTCAGCTTCTCCGTCCGTCGCGGGGAGACCTTCGGGCTGCTCGGGGAATCCGGCTGCGGCAAGAGTGCCGCATGCCGCAGCATCACGCGCCTGATCAACCCTCCGGGGCGCATCGTCGGGGGCGAGGTCCTCTACGAGGGCAGGGACCTGCTGAAGCTCCCCGCGGAGGAGATGAGGCGCATCCGGGGACGGGAGATCGGAATGATCTTTCAGGAGCCCATGACGGCACTGAACCCCGTGCTGCCGATCCGCACCCAGATCTTCGAGTCCCTGGACCCGCGGATGAGCAGGGCGCAGAAGCGGGACCGCGCCCTGGAGCTCCTGCGCCTGGTCGGCATCCCCTCGCCGGAAAGGCGGCTCGACGAGTACATCCACCAATTCTCGGGCGGCATGAGGCAGAGGGCCATGATCGCCATCGCCCTGGCCTCGAGCCCCCGTCTCCTGCTCGCCGACGAGCCCACGACGGCGCTCGACGTCACCATACAGGACCAGATCATGAAGCTCATCGGAGGGCTGAAGGAACGCATGAGCATGAGCGTCATCCTGGTCACGCACGATCTGGGCGTGGTCTCGCAGATGTGCGACCGCGTCGCCGTCATGTACGCGGGACACGTCATGGAGCTCTGCGACACCCTAACCCTTTTCTTCCGCTCCCGCCATCCCTATACCCGGGGGCTGCTCCGCTCCCTGCCTCGGGGAAAGGGCACCCGCCAAAAGCTCCAACCCATAGCGGGAACGCCTCCCAACCTGGCCGACCTGCCGCCCGGCTGTCCCTTCGCGCCGCGCTGCGAGATGGCCGAGGAGCCCTGCAGGGCCGGGCTGCCTCCCCTGACCGAGATCGCAGCAGGGCACCACACGCGCTGCCGCCTTCACGAGAAACTGTCCGACGGGAACGGGCTCGCCCCGTCGCCGAGAGGAGCGTGACCGGACATGAGCGAAGCGGAAAAGGTGCTGGTCCGGATACGGGGCCTGAAGAAGCACTTTCCCCTGAAACAGCCCCTGACGGACCTTCTGTCGGGAAGGCCACGGGAGGTCCTGAAGGCCGTGGACGGCGTCGACCTCGACATCCATGAAGGCGAGAACCTTGGCCTGGTGGGGGAATCGGGATGCGGCAAGAGCACCCTGGCCCGGACCCTCGTCCGGCTCCACGATCCGGACGAGGGCTCGGTGCTGTTCGAGGGCAGGGAGATCTCCAGGATGGGCGCCCGCGAGCTGCGCGGGGTGCGCAGGGACCTCCAGATGATCTTTCAGGACCCCTATTCCTCGCTCAACCCGCGCATGTCCGTACGCGATACGCTCATGGAGGCACTGACGTTCCACAAGGTCTGCCCCCGTGCGGAGATGCCCGAGCGTCTTCGGCAGCTTCTCGCGCTGGTCGGCATGGGCATGGAGGCCGCGGACCGGCTGCCCGGGGAATTTTCCGGCGGCCAACGTCAGCGCATCGGCATCGCGCGGGCCCTGGCCCCGTCCCCCCGCTTCATCATCGCGGACGAGCCCGTGTCGGCCCTCGACGTCTCGATCCAGGCGCAGATCATCAATCTTCTGGAGGAGCTCCAGGAGCGGCTGAACCTCACCCTCCTGTTCATATCGCACGACCTCCGCGTCGTGAGGCACATCTCGCATCGCGTCGCGGTGATGTACCTCGGCAGGATCGTCGAGTTGGCGGAGACCGAGGCGCTGTTCGAGCGCCCGGCGCATCCCTACACCGATATTCTCCTGAGGGCCGAACCGCCGCTCGACCCCAGGGTCCGAAGCGTGGAGACGGCGATCTCGGGGGAGCTGCCCAGCCCCATCCACCTGCCGCCCGGCTGCCGCTTCCATCCCCGATGCACGCATGCCCGAAAGGACTGCGCCGAACGATCCCCCAGCCTGAACGAGATCGAAAGGGGGCGCTTCGTCGCCTGCCATTACCCGCTTCTCAGCTAGACACCCCGCTTAAAGGCTCTCCAGCTCTTTTGCCAGGACCATCAGCCGATTCCGCTGCGCCACGGCATAGCGGTCGAGGACGAATCGTGCCTTGTCGGTGAGCCCGCCCCCGGCCAGAGCCGCCAGGGGCAGGGAGAGGCCGGGCACGTACCCGTCCCCCATCCGAAAGTCCTGAAAATAGGGCGCACGCTGGCAATAAAGGGCCTGGTTCAGCCTGCGGATAGCGCGCAGACGCTCCTTCAGGCCGCCCTTGCCGGCCAGCCGGCCGCGATTGCGTCTGAAGACGTCCAGTACGGGGCGCAGCGTGATTCCCCGGCCGTCCAGCTTCTCGAGTTCGCCGATCAGACGATCCCACAAGGCCCCGTCGTCGGGAAGCCAGCCCGGCTCCAGAATGCGCAGGGTGCCCAAGGCGTAAAGCCGGCAATCCTGCATCAGGACCTCCATGTCGTGCTTGCCGAAGGTGTCCTCCTCCGTATGCCACCACCACGGCATGGCCCCCGCACCGCTGCCGTGGGGGGAGCCGGGGACGAGCTGGGAGGACCAGATGAAGCACGACGACACGCCGATGTTGTAGAAGGATTGGTCGTAGGAGTTCACCGGCCCGACATGCTCCCCGTCCTGGCCGGTGACGTCGCGGACCGCGCGCCGTGCCAGCGCCATGAAGTCCGGCGTCGCGGCGACCTGCGAAAAATCGTCGGCCCCCTTCGACCCGGGAACGTCCGCATTGACGTAGCACAGGCAGTGCTCGTTCAGCTCGTCGAACCGCTCGAGCGCGTAGTTGGAGGAGCCCGCATACTTGGAGAACTCGTGCCCCGACCACCAACAGAAGCGCAGGCCGAACGGCCGCTTCTTCAGGCGCGCGAAACGCAGGGCGAGGGCCAGCATCAGCGCACAGCCGGTGCCGTTGTCCGTCGCCCCGTGGTGTTTGGCGTCCATGTGGGCCCCCAGGAGGATGAAGTAGGGGGAATCCCCGGGGAGGAACGCCTCCAGCAGGGGAAGGGCCTTGACCTCGGATCGGGAGCGGCCGCGGAGCTCGATGTCCAGACTGCCCCCCTCGGCGAGTGCGATCAGCCGTTCCCCGGTCGGCCGATCGACCGCAAACACGGGGATCCTCGGATACAGCTCGACGTCCTCGGGCAGGGCCGCCCCCCACCCGGCGCAGACGGCGCTCTCGTGGATGACCGTCTCGTCGCCGTAGGGCCAGCAGAAGACATAGGCCAGGGCCCCGCGCGCACAGGCGTCGCGGATCGCGACGGCGGAGCGGGTGGTGCTGAGGACGATCCGCCCCTCGAGGTCCCGTCCGCTCGGACTCGTGCGGTCGGCAAACCAGGCGATGGAGTCCGGGGGAAAACGGTCCGGGGAGACGAAGACCGCACGTCCGCGAACGGGCTCCTCCCAGGCATCGGGCGAATACCCCCAGATCTTCGCCGGAAGGGAATCCTCCCGCCCCCCGGCCCAGAAGCGCATCCGTGCCTCTCCGAAGGCGAACGTCCACGCCGGGAAGGCCGTGCGCACCGTATCCACACCATGCGCCTCCAGGCGCCCGGCAACATACGCGTGCGCCTCCGCCTCCCCCGGGCTCCCCGAGGGCCGCTCGTACCGCGAGATCTCCTCGAGGTCCCTCTCGACCGCCCCGGCATCCAATCCGGCCAAAAACTCCCGCTCCGCGCCGTTCAACATCGTCGTCCCTCCAGGATTGTCCTCGGCAACAATATTTCTTCCCACGCCCCGCCGGAAGGGAATCCCCCCCTGCACCAGCAAAAGGCCCCGCCCCTTCCCCAACGGGCCCGAATTTTCCAAGTGCTTCCGGCCCCTTCGGACTCGGGAGCAAGATTGTTTTTCCGTCCAAATTGTAGCGCAAAACCGGCCCGCGTCACATGAACGACATAAAACCAGTATCCAACACGATCTCCGGCCCATGAATCGGACAAGGAAAAACCCTGAGCGAGCATTGACAAGGCGACGCTCCGGTCATAATATTGTGCGCAACTCGAAGGGCCTCATCCCTGCGCCAGAGGCCCTTCATACTTCGATACCCGGGAGGAATCGGTGATGAGTACGCAACAGAACCAAAAGGGCAGCTTCCTGACATTCTTCATGAACTACGACTGGTACAAGAAATACCTCTTGCCCGGCTTCATATCCCAATCCGTACTCATAGCCGGCGGATACGGCACGGGACGCGAGCTGGTGGAATACTTCGTCCAGTACGGTCCCAAGGGAGGACTCATGGGCATGGGCCTGACCTTCCTCATCTGGGCCGCATTCTTCGCCCTGACCTACGAATTCGCCCGCGCCTTCAGGGCCTACGACTACAAGACCTTCTTCAAGGCCTTGCTGGGGCCGGGGTGGATCGCCTACGAGATCGCCTTCGTCGTCCTGCTCTTCCTCATCATGGGCGTTGTGGGCGCGGCCTCGGGAAGCATTCTGAAGGACTCCCTGGGGGTCCCCTCCCTCATCGGGTCGGGCATTTTCCTCTTGTCCGTGGCCTACCTGACCTTCAACGGCAGCAAGGCCATCGAGGTCGCCCTCTCCTGGTGGTCCTACATCCTCTACATCGTCTACGTCGTAGTCCTGGTCCTGGCTTTGTCCCGCTTCGAGAAAACGATCGCCGCCAACTTCACGGAGGGCCTCGTAAAGCCGGGGTGGGCTCTGGGAGGCTTTCAGTACGCCTTCTACAACATGGCCGTGACCTCGACCGTCCTGTTCGCGCTCAATTACCTCGAGAGCCGGCGGGAGGCAATCTTGGCGGGCATCATGGCGGCCTTCATCAGCATGATCCCCGCGCTGTTCCTGTACATCGCCATGATCGGGATCTATCCCGACGTGCTCTCCGTGGAGATCCCCTCGAACGAGATCATCGCCCGATTGGGGACCCGGTTCCTCCTGCCCCTCTGGATCGTCGTGCTCTTCGGGACCATGATCGAGACGGGAGTGGGCTTCTTCCACACGATCAACGAGCGCATCAACGCGACCCTGATCGCCAGGAGGGGCATCGGCATGAACCGGACGTCCCGGGCCGCCGTAGGCGTGCTGCTCGCACTCGTCGGGATGGCCATCTCGAACTACGGTCTGATCGGCCTGATCGCAAAAGGATACGGCACGATCAGCTGGGCCTTCTTCATCCTGCAGGGCGTGGGGCTGTTCACGCTGGGTCTCTACAAGCTCGCCAAAAAGGGCGCGAACTGACCCCTATTCGCAAACAGCCTTCGTCTGAGAACGGCCCTTCCGGATTCGGAGGGGCCGTTTTCTCCTCAAAAGCCTCAAAGGGAAGCCAACCGTTGCAGGAACGCCTCCAACTGGCCGGGAGCGGGCACTCGAAGTCGGGCGGCCCGTTCGTCCAGGTCGAAGAAGCCGACGCCGGGTTCGCAGGCGATGCCCGCTCCTCCCAGCAGACGGAAGAGGTCCCCCTCCTCCAGGGACAGGAGCATGATCGGCACCCGCAAGTCCGTTTCAGCGAGGGCCCAGCCCCTCTTCTTCCCGATGCACCCGACGATCCTCTCCTTCGCCTCCCGGACGTACTGCCTGGATTTCTCGATGAAGGCGGCGTCGCGCAGAACCTCCCGGGCCATCAAAGCCGCCGGCGTGGTGATCACGAAAGGCGGCTGGAGCGTTCCGAACGCCTTGACGAGCCCGGCGTCCCGGGCCACTGCGAACCCCACGCGAAGCCCCGCCAACCCCATCCCCTTCGAGAAGGACCTGCAGGTGACGAGGTTCGGAAGGTCGAGACAGGCCGCGGATTCCTCGTCCGGGATGAAATCGCCGTACGCCTCGTCCGAGATCACCCAGCAGCCGAGCTCCAAAGCCCTCCCGGCGACGGAGCGCAGGGCTTCGAGAGGCAGGAGCTGCCCCGTGGGATTGTTGGGACGATCGAGATAGAGCAGGGCGGGACGCTGCCGTTCCATCTCCGACAAGAGCGCATCGGGCGATATCGCGCAGTGCGGCGTCTTCATGGGAAGACGCAGGTATTCCGCCCCCCTGAAGACAAATTGAAGCGCTCCTTCCGTAAATTGGGGCGAAAACCCCAGGAAGCGATCTCCGGGGCCGGTCAGCAGCTGGGCCAGAACGGTGAGCACCCCCATGGATCCGCCCCCCAAAAGGATATTCCCGGCCTCGACACGCCAGCCGGGATGGGATGCTACGATGCCTTCCTTCAGCGATCCGGGCTCCGGCTCGGGATAGGCGTCCAGGGCCAGTCCGCCGAAGCCCTCGAGCAGCGAACGCAGAGAGCCCGCCATTCCCAGCGGATTCGTACCCAGCGCGCAATCGATGATTTCGACTCCGTCGGGGTAGGGCGCCGGCCCCACGGAAGCGTATCCCTGTTGCTGCGCCGATAAAAAACGATTCAAAAGCCTTCCCTTCCACATGCACCTTCACCTCGATGGCAACAGGGAGGGGTCTTGGGCAACGTCCGTCGACGGGCCGCATCGGCCGATCCCCTCCCCGGTTTGCAAAAATTTTCCTCAGCGTTCCAGTCGCTCTCCCTGGCGCGTCAGCTCCCGCGCGATGCCGTAAAAGCCTCTGCGCACCGTCGGCAAAGGCTCCATCCCGACATACTCGTCGACGACATGAGCGAGGTTCTCCAGGGAGGGGCCGAAACCGACGGTCGGGATGCCCGCCTCGTCCCGCGACCGTCCGCACTTCTCCGAAACCCACCGCCAGCCTCTTCCACGGGCTTTGCCCTCTTCAATCCCGGATGGGCTTAAAGGCTGAAATTTTCCATCATTTCAGCGCGAGGCCGAACCTCGATCTCCATGATCCCGAGCGATCGGAAGCCAGAACAAACAAGGCTCTCAATGTACCCGAAGGAAGTGAAACCGGCTCCAGACCACAGGCAAAAAGAGCACCTGACAGGGACTGTTTGGAAAACAGCGCTAAGCTCAAGTCGCCAGGCCCAAAACCACCATCTGCGGAGCATGAAGGGAACTACGCCGTACAGACCGCCCACAATCGACATGGAGACGACGGGATCGTTGCGCAACTATTTTATCTACTTTTTAGTATAGCACCACTTGAATACCGACTCATCTTCATGTACACTTTTTAATGGCATGATTTTATAAACGGCTGAAAAAATTCAAGGTGCTTAATGTAGAGGTGGCTATCTCTATTGGGACAGCCCGTAAAAGTATTATCTCAGGAGGGATAAATTTATGAGCATTATAAAAGCATTGGAGAACCGAAGAACCATTTATGCACTCAATAAGGAGCTTCCAATCCCTGAAGCGGAAGTCGAAGCGTTGGTCAAGCAGGTGACCGAACTTGTCCCGGATGCCTTCAACATGAAGAGTGCCCGCGTCGCTGTTGTCCTGGGTGGTATGCAGGACAAATTGTGGGATACGATCTACGATGCCTTCGACGGCAAGGTCGCAAGGGAGAAGATCAATGGCTTCAAAGCCGCCGCAGGGACCGTTTTATACTTCTACGATCAAGAGATCGTCAAGGCCATGCAGAAACAATTTTCTTCTTACGCCGACAACTTCCCGGTATGGGCGAACCAGGCTAACGGCATGCTGCAGCTCTCCGTATGGGCGGCCCTCCGGGAACGGAACATCGGAGCGAACCTTCAGCACTACAATCCCGTTATCGACAAGAAGGTCAAAGAGCTGCTCGGCCTTCCGGAATCCTGGGTCCTGCTGGCACAGATGCCCTTTGGGGGCATTGTAGCCCAACCCGACCCCAAGGAAAAAGAGAATATCGAACTGCGTGTGAAAACCTGCCGCTAAACGATTTTTTCGTTTGAGGCATTTTCTCTGAAACGAGTCGAGGGCGGGGAAGGGCATCCCCGCCCTCGACTTTTGGTGTTTTTCTCCGCAACTCAATCCCCGGCCAGGCTCCACCCCACGGACTCGTTCTGCAGCGCCCAGAGCCGCGCATACAGCCCACCGCGCTCCAGCAGCTCCTCGTGGCGCCCCTGGTCCACCACCCGTCCGGCCTCCATCACCACGATGTTGTCCGCGTTCTGGGTCGTGCGCAGCTTGTGGGCGATCACCACCACCGTGCGCCCCTCCACGAGCGCGTTCACGGCCCTTTGCACCTCCACCTCGTTCTCCGGGTCCAGGCTGGCCGTCGCCTCGTCCAGCAGCACGACCGGCGCGTCCTTCAGCAGGGCGCGGGCGATGGAGATCCGCTGCTTCTCGCCCCCCGAAAGGGTCGAGCCGCCCTCCCCCACCACCGTGTCGTACCCCTGGGGCAGCCGCATGATGAATTCGTGCGCACGGGCCCGTTTGGCCGCCTCCTCCACCTCGGCGTCCGTCGCCCCCTCGCGCCCGAAGGCGATGTTGTTCCGCACCGTATCCCGGAAGAGGTACACGTCCTGAAAGACGAAGGATATCCGCTTCATCAGCTTCTCCGGGTCCAGATCGCGCTCGTCCGTCCCCCCGAAGAGCACCGTCCCGGACTGCGGGTCGTAAAAACGTGCCATGACCTTCATCAGGGTCGTCTTGCCGCACCCCGACGGCCCCACCAGGGCGGTCAGCTTTCCCTCGGGGAACTTCAGATCGACGTTCTTCAGCACGTGCCCGCCGTCGCCGTAGCCGAACGTGACGTCCCTGAGCTCGATGTCGTGCCGCTCGGGCGCGTCGCCCTCCCCGGCCATCTCGGGCTCCTCCATCAGGCTCAGGATGCGTTTGCCGGCCAGTGTGGAATAGCGGAACACGAAGAAATTGAGCAGTGCGGCCGTCAGGGGGTCGTACACGCGCGTCCCGACGATGAGGAAGCCGACGAAGGTCAGAGGGTCGAGCGTCCCGCCGATCATCAGATGGACGCCCAGGACGATCATCAGGGTCAGCCCCAGGCGAATCAGGGAGATGGCCACCATCGCGAAGGGTCCCATGATCGCCTCGAGGCGTATGCTCTCCCTCATGAAGCCGCGGAAGGCGCGCTCCATCCGGGCAAAGCGGTCCCCCGTCAGATTGTAGGCCTTGATGACGCGGATGCCGTTCATGTACTCCTGAATGCGGTTCCCCGCATCGATCTTCGCCCTCATGTGTTTCCGGCTCAGCCGGTCCTGGAGCCGCGTCGAGAGCAGGAGCACCAGCGCCGCCACCGGGAGCGAGACGAACATGGCGCCGGCCATGAGCGGGCTCCAGAAGCACAGGCCCACGAAGGCGATGACGGGCAGGACGAGCCCGCCGATCATCTGCGGCACCTGGTGCGAGACGGCGGCCTCCAGCAGCAGGAAATCGCCCATGATCATGTTCACCAGGTCTCCGGGGTCGCGCCGCGAGAAATAGCCCAGAGAAAGCTTGCGCAGCTTCTCGGCAAGCTCGGCCCGCCCCCGGGCCGAGGCGCCGTAGGCGTCCCGGTAGCAGGCCCGGTAGGCCGGCACCTCCGCCGCGTACATCACGAACAGGTAGACGAAGAGAAACGCACAAAGTCCCCAGAGCTTCGCCATATCCGGTTCGCCGCCGCGCGACCAGGCCTCGATCACGGTGCGTACCACCTCGATGGCGACAGCGAACGGGACGAGATTCACCAGATACGAGACGATCGTAAAAAAGACCGATTTGCGCAGTTTTTCGGGGTGTCCTGCCGTTACGGCCCGAAACATGCCCTTCATGCCACCGCCCCCTTGTCGTCGCTTGCATTTCCTCCGAGCCTCCAGCTCTCCGCACCGGCATAGGCCCGCCACATGCGGGCGTAGAGGCCGTCCGCCGCCAGCAGCTCGTCGTGGCGGCCGCGCTCCTCGATGCGCCCCTCGTTCAGCACCAGAATCTGGTCGGCCTTGCGGACCGAGGAGAGCCGGTGCGCGATCACCAGCACCGTCTTGCCCTTGATGAGCTCCGACAGGGCCTTCTGAATCTCGAACTCGTTCTCCGGGTCGGCGAAGGCCGTCGCCTCGTCCAGCACCAGGATGGGCGCGTTCTTCAGGACGGCCCGGGCGATGCAGACGCGCTGCTCCTCCCCGCCGGACAGGTAGACGCCCCCCGCTCCGATGAGGGTGTCGTAGCCCTGCGGCAGTCGCTCGACGAAAGAATGACACTGAGCGGCCCGCGCCGCGGCCAAGACCTCCTCGTCCGTCGCGTCCGGGCGTCCGACCCGGATGTTGTTCTTCACCGTGTCGAAGAACAGGAAGTTGTCCTGGAAGACGAACGACACCGTGTCCATCAGCGTCTCGACCGGGATGTCCCGCACGTCCACGCCCCCGACGAGGATCTGCCCCTCGCGCACGTCCCAGAAGCGCGGGATCAGGCTGGCGACGGTGGATTTTCCGCCGCCCGAGGGGCCGACCAGCGCGGTCACGCGCCCCTCCTCCGCCCTGAACGAGACTCCCGACAGGGCCTGAGCGCGCGTGGAAACGCCGTTTGTGCCGTCCGCCCCCGCCTCGTAGGAGAAGCTCACATCCCGAAACTCCACGTCGAACCGCTCCGGCCTCCTGGGGTTCACGGGCTCGGGCACGGGGGGGCGCTCCATCACGGCCTCGATGCGCTCCACCCCCTCGTCGATCTGCCGGCTCTGCATGGCCAGCATCGTCAGGCTCATCATGGGGGACGCCGCTCCGGGGGCCATCACGACGAAGAACAGGAACGTCAGAGCCAGAGCCTGGTCCCCCGGATCGCTCTGAATCATCAGGAGCCCCACGGGCAGCAGAAAGGTGAGGAACGAGCCCGCCACCACCTTGAACAGGATATAGCCGCGCTCATAGCGGTTGGTGTACTGGAGACAGAAATCCCCATAGGCCTGGATGTCGTTGTAGAACCCCCGGAAGGACTGCACGGTCCGCCCGAAAACCTTGACGACCTGCATCCCCCGCACGTACTGCACCGCCGAGGCGTTGACCCGCTCCAGAGAATCGTAGTACTTCTTGAGGAACATTTTGCCCTTCTCGCCGAACCACAGGGACCCCTGCATCAAAAGCGCCGCCACGAACGCGCCCAGGCAGGCCAGGGCCAGCGGGGTGCTGAGCCAGAGCAGGGCCCCGGCCAGGATCAGCACCGTGACCAGCGCTTCGACGACCTCCGGAATCCTGTGCGCGACAAAAAGCTCGATGTCCTCGACGTTCTGCTCCATCGTCTTCTTGACCGCGCCGATGGTGGTGCCCGACAGGAACCCCAGGGACAATCCGCCGATGTGACGGGCGAGGCGCATCCGGATGCCGTAAAGGATCCTGAACGCCGCCACGTGCGAGGCCATGAGGGAAGCGTACTTCACGACGAACCCGAACACCATGCTTCCGAAGGCGACGGCCCCCTGATGGATGAAGAACCCCGAGTTCTCCGGCGTCACCCCGCTCTCCAGCAGCTCACTCAGGATGAAGTACACGTTCAGGAAGGGCACCAGCATCAGCGCCGCGCTGAGCGACGCCAACACACAGGAGAGCGACACCAGCCCCCGCCTTTCCCCGGCGATCGCCAGCAGCCGGGCAATGCCGCTCCTCTTCTTTTTCTCCATGCACAATCGCTCCTCTCAGAGAAAAACAAAAGTTTTATATAGCAAACTTTTACGCGATCATTTTACCGCATCCGCCCTCCACCGGACATGACCGATCGGGAGAAAAACATGACCGATCGGGAAAAACCGTCAGCGTCCCTCCCGCCCTGCAGACAGGCGGCGCAGCCGCGCGTCGATATCGGCGCCGCCGTTCCCCCCGGCCTCGCACAGCGCTCTCCAGCAGCGTCCGACGCCATGAAGCACGGATGACTTGAAATTGAAACGAG
Organism: Fretibacterium sp. OH1220_COT-178; assembly: GCF_003860125.1. NCBI lineage: Bacteria > Thermotogati > Synergistota > Synergistia > Synergistales > Aminobacteriaceae > Fretibacterium > Fretibacterium sp. OH1220_COT-178. The sequence goes on from NZ_RQYL01000007.1 coordinate 51,639, forward strand.
CTGGATCGATCTCTCTTTAGTACCATTCAGGATTCAGAAACGATTGCCCCGGAGAGGGGGCCGCAATGGGAGCACGGAACGGGCCCGGCCGCATCATTTTTCCGACAGGGCCCTTGAAGGGCGCGCTCAAGTGCGGCAACATGCCAAAATCGCAGAACGCGGACCGGAGCGGTCCCTCCCCGGCTCCCCAAAACCGGCCGAAGGTCGAAAAATTTACTGCCTCTTGCGCTATAAGCTATAATAGAAGATCAAGAAGTGGCTTATTTAACATAAGTTTTCGGAAAACGATACTAAAAAGAAACGCTTTGAGGAGGGGGATTTTTTTGGAAGTCAAGAAGACCAACAGAACGATGGACGGCAACGAGGCGGCGGCGTGGGTTTCCTACGCCTTTACGGAGGTGGCGACGATCTACCCCATCACCCCCTCCTCGCCCATGGCCGAGCATGTCGACCGCTGGTCGGCGGAGGGGCACCTGAACCTGTTCGGACAGAGGGTGAGGCTGGTCGAGATGCAGGCGGAGCACGGGGCCGCAGGCGCCATGCACGGAGCGCTGGAGGCGGGGGCTCTGGCGACCTCCTACACGGCGGCACAGGGGCTGATGCTGATGATCCCCCCGATGTACCGGATCGCCGGCCAGCTCCACCCCGGGGTGCTCCACGTCAGCTCACGTACGGTGGGGACGCACGCCTTCTCCATCTTCGGGGACCAGTCCGACGTCATGGCCTGCCGCCAGACGGGCTTCGCGCTCTTGTCCTCGGGCAGCGTCCAGGAGGTGGCGGACCTGGCGGGGGTGGCGCACCTGGCGGCCATCAAGGGCCGCGTGCCCTTCCTCCACTATTTCGACGGGTTCCGGACCTCCCACGAGATCCAGAAGATCGAGGTGCTCGACTACGAGGAGTTCGGCAAATTGCTGGACTGGGGGGCCGTGGCCGCGTTCCGCAAGACGGCCCTGAACTCGGAGTACCCCGTCCAGCGCAGCACGGTGCAGAACCCGGACATCTTCTTCCAGGCGCGCGAGGCCTGCAACCCCTGGTACGACAGACTGCCCGAGGTCGTCGAGAGCTACATGGAGCGGATAAGCCGCCTGACGGGGCGACGCTACGGGCTCTTCAACTATTGGGGCGCGGAGGACGCGGAGCGCGTCGTCGTCGCCATGGGGTCGGTCAGCGGGGTCCTTCGGGAGGTCGTGGAGCACCTCAACGCCAAAGGGGAGAAGGTGGGCTTTTTGCAGGTGCACCTCTACCGCCCCTTCTCCGAGCGCCATCTGCTGGCGGCCCTGCCGAGGACGACGAGACGGCTCACCGTGCTGGACCGGACGAAGGAGCCGGGGTCGGCCGGGGAGCCGCTCTTCAAGGACGTGGCCACCGCCATGATCGGACGGGCCGAGCACCCGGCCGTCTACGCCGGGCGCTACGGGCTCTCCTCCAAGGACGTCACCCCCGCCCAGATGCTGGCGGTGTTCGACAACATGAGCCAGGCCGAGCCCAGGAGCCACTTCACGGTGGGGATCACGGACGACGTCACGCACCTGTCCCTGCCGCTCGGCCCGTCGGTGGACACCGGCGACCCCGGGACGGTCAGCTGCAAGTTCTGGGGACTGGGCTCCGACGGCACGGTCGGGGCGAACAAGAACTCCATCAAGATCATCGGGGACAACACGGATTTTTATGTGCAGGCCTACTTCGAGTACGACACGAAGAAGTCCGGCGGCGTGACGAAGTCCCACCTGCGGTTCGGGAAAAACCCCATCCACTCGACCTACCTCGTCAGCGCGGCGGACTTCGTGGCCTGCCACAACCCCTCCTACATCGGCCGGTACGACATCGTGTCCGACGTCAAGCCCGGCGGGGCCTTTCTGCTGAACTGCGCCTGGGACCCGCAGGGACTCGAGGATAACCTGCCGGCCTCGGTGAAGCGGCAGATCGCCGAGAAAAAGATCCGGTTCTACACGCTCGACGCGACGGGCATCGCGCAGGAGATGGGGATGGGCGGGCGCATCAACACCCTGCTTCAGGCGGCCTTCTTCAAGATCTCCGGGATCCTCCCCATAGAGGACGCCGTGCGCTACATGAAGGACGCCATCAAAAAGACCTACGGCAGCAAGGGCGACAAGGTCCTGAACATGAACTACGACGCCGTGGACCGCGGCATCGAGGGACTGGTGCGCGTCGAGCCGCCCGCGACCTGGGCGTCCCTTGAGGACGAGGCCAGGTCCGCCCCCAGCGCGGACCTGCCGCGATACATCCGCGAGATCCTCATCCCCGTCAACGCCCTCAAGGGCGACGACCTTCCCGTGAGCGTCTTTGCGGACGACGCCAACGGCACCGTCCCCCTGGGGACCTCCAAGTACGAGAAGCGCGGGACGGCGATCAACGTGCCCCAGTGGGTCCCCGAGAACTGCATCCAGTGCAATCAGTGTTCCTTCGTCTGCCCCCATGCGGCCATCCGCCCCTTCCTTCTGGACGAGGACGAGAAGGCCGCGGCGCCTCGGGACTACGCCACCCTGCCGGGCAGGGGCAAGGGGATGGAGGGCTACGGATTCCGGATCCAGGTGGACCCCCTGGACTGCGTCGGCTGCGGAAGCTGTGCCGAGACCTGCCCCGCCAAAAACAAGGCCCTGATCATGAAGCCCCTGGAGAGCCAGCTCCCGGAGATGGAGAACTGGAACTACTCCCTGACGCTCTCCGAAAAGCCGAACCCCATGGACAAGTTCTCGGTGAAGGGGAGCCAGTTCGAGCAGCCGCTGCTGGAGTTCTCCGGCGCCTGCGCCGGCTGTGGCGAGACGCCCTACATGAAACTGATGACGCAGCTCTTCGGCGACCGGATGTACCTGGCCAACGCCACGGGCTGCACTCAGGCCTGGGGCGCGGCCTCCCCCTGCGTCCCCTACACCGTCAACAGCCGGGGACACGGGCCGGCGTTCTCCAACTCGCTCTTCGAGAACAACGCCGAGTTCAGCCTGGGGATGTGCTTTGCCGTTCAGCAGCAGCGGGAACTGCTGGCCATGAAGGCGCGCGCCCTGTTGCCCCGATGCACCGACGAGGCCCTCGCCAAGGCCCTGACGGCCTGGCTGGACGGCTTCAATGAGACCGCAGGAACGCGCGAGCGCGCCGACGACGTCATTACGCTTCTCGAACGCGTCGCGCCGAACTCGGACGACGAGGACTGCCGCTACCTCTGGCAGAACCGGGAGCACTTCGTCAAAAAATCCATGTGGATGTACGGCGGCGACGGCTGGGCCTACGACATCGGCTACGGCGGGCTGGACCACGTGCTCGCCCTCGGGCCCGACGTCAACATCCTGGTGGTGGACACGGAGGTCTACTCCAACACGGGCGGGCAGTCCTCCAAGGCCACTCCCGTCGGTGCGGTGGCGCAGTTCGCGGCCTCGGGCAAGAAGGTGAGGAAAAAGGACCTGGGCGCGATGCTCATGAGCTACGGGAACATCTACATCGCCCAGGTGGCGATGGGCGCCGACCCGAACCATCTGGTCAAGGTCCTGAAGGAGGCGGAGTCCTACAAGGGGCCGTCCCTGATCATCGCCTACGCGCCCTGCATCAACCACGGGATCGTCAAGGGCATGGGCTTCGCCCAGAAGGAGTCCAAGCTGGCCGTCGAGGCCGGGTACTGGCACCTCTACCGCTACGATCCCCGCCGGGTCAAGGAGGGGCTCAATCCCTTCGTCCTCGATTCCAAGGCCCCGACCCGCCCGCTGCGGGAGTTCCTGATGGGCGAGGTTCGCTACGCCGCCCTCGAGCGGACCTTCCCCGAGGAGGCGAAGGTCCTCATCGCGATGGCCGAGGAGGACGCAAAGGAGAAGTACGAGCGCTACAGGCAGATGGCGGAGGCCGGGGCGATCGGCTGCATCGCGAGCTGAGGTGATCGAGGGGACGGCGAAGGAGCCGTCCCCTTCCGTTATCCGGCCGCGGCACTCCGAACCGCATGAGCTATAATGCGAAGATGGAGATCGGGGAAGGCCAAAAGCAGGCCGGGAGAACCTCGGCCTTCGACTTCGGAAGGAGGTAATGCCATGTCCGGAGGCTGGCGCTCGGAGAGCGCGGAGCGTCCCGTAATGGAGGGCGATCTTCAGTATCACATCCGCTGTGGAAGGGGGGACGTGAACCGCTACGTCCTCCTTCCCGGGGACCCGGAACGCACGGACGTCATCGCCAAGGAGTGGACCGAATCCCGTTTTGTGGCGAACCATCGCGAACATCGGACCTGGAGCGGGGCCATCGGCTCCGTCCCTGTGACCGCCTGTTCCACGGGCATGGGGGGCGGCTCGACCTCCATCGCGGTGGAGGAGCTGGCCGCTCTGGGGGCGGACACCTTCATCCGCGTGGGCTCCTGCGGGGCCATCGCCGAGGAGGTCGAGTGCGGCGACCTGATCGTCTGCTCGGGCGCGATGCGCCAGGACGGGACGAGTCCGGAGTACGTCGACCTCTCCTACCCCGCCCAGGCCCATTACGAGGTCACCGCCGCGCTGGTGGAGGCCTGCGAGCGCCTGGGGGCCGCCTATCACGTCGGCGTGGGCTGTTCGACAGCCTCCTTCTACTGCGGGCAGGCCCGGCCGGGTTTCGGCGGCTACACGCAGTCCTCGTTCCGGGACAGGGTCGACGACCTGCGGCGCGCCCGGGTGCTGAACTTCGAAATGGAGGCCGCGACGCTCTTCACGCTCGCGGGGCTCTACGGGTTCCGGGCCGGAGCGGTCTTCGCTGTCGTGGCGCATCGCCTGAAGGACACGTTCCGGTACGAGGGCATCGACCGGAGCGTCCGCGTCGCCAACGAGGCCGTGAGCATCCTCGCCTCCTGGGACGAGCTCAAGAGGACCGCGAACAAGCGTTATTGGTTCCCGGGTTTGCTCCATCTGGGGAAAAAGTGAGGCTGCGGGGCTCGGGTCCGTCCCTCCCGCAGCCCGGTTTGGTCCCGCTTGGGAGGTCATGACGCAGCCTGCCGTCCTCAGGCTCCAAAAGCACGACAAAAAAACCGCCCCCATCGGGAGGCGGTTTTTTATTGTGCGGATGGGCCGACGGACCTCAGACGACCGCGATCTCGTAGGGCAGGGTCGACAGACGGCGCGAGCCGTCCTGCGTGGCGATATGGCAGTCGCAGGAGGTGATGCGCGCTCCGTCCTCCAGGACCGCCAAGGGATGGATGTTGAAACGCATCCCCGGCTCGATCGGAGTCGCATCCCCGCTCACGATTCGGGGGAACTCCCAGACGTCCGCCCCCTGCCCGTGTCCGATGGCGGCGGGCGGCTCTCCCGCACCGCGCGGCCGCGCATAGCCCCTCTCGATCAGGACCGCCTCCGCCGCATCCGCCAGCTCCCCGACCGTCGCTCCGGGGCGGATCCGCGCGGCGGCGGCCCTCTGCGCCTCCCCCACCGCGGCGAAGGCCCGGACATACCTCGGGTCGGGGTCCCCCAGGGAGATCAGGTGCGTGGTCTCGCCGAAATAGCCGCCCTCCGCCGAGTGCTCCAGGACGATGGTGTGGTAATCGCCCCCGCACCACACGTGCCCTCTCTGCCGAGCGTCGGCCAGATAGGCCAGCCGAGGCAGGGGGCCGGAAGCCGCCATCCAGTACAGCTCCTCCGCTCCGGCCTCGGCCGCGAAACGCGAGGCGGCGGCGATCGCGTCCAGCTCCCGCCTGCCCGGCCCGACGAACTGGAGGTAGTGCCGGAAGGTCTCCTCGTTGAGCCGGACGGCCGCCTCGGAGAGCCGGATCTCCAAAGGGCTCTGCACCCTGCGGACGCGGTTCATCCGCGGGGTGAAGTCGACCGGAGCCACACCGCCCAGATGACGCAGCAGGGAGAGATAAAAGTTGGCGCTCAGGCCGGCCTGGCCGGCAAGCCCCACCCTGCCGGGGCCGAAGGACCGGACGTACTCGGCCACGCACCGACCGGGGTCCGAGTTGTACTCGTGCCCCGGGACGATGCGGACCTCGTCCGTCGCGCCGTACCGCGCGGCGTAGTCGGCCCCGGCGGCGTCATGCGTGAAAAGCGCGACGGCACCCGTCAGGGGCAGGACCAGGTACTCCTCGAACACGGGCAGAACGTAGTTGGCCAGGTAGCGCAGGGCACCGCGGAACTCCATTTGGGCCGATGCCCCGGTGACGAGGACATCGACGCCGGCATCGGCCATCTCCTCACGGACCCTCCGCCATCGGCCGTGGATCTCCTCCTGGGGGACGTTCATGGCGCACACCTCAGAACCTCATGCCCATCGCCGCCGGCAGGAAGGTGATGAGCCAGGGAAGGAACGTGATCAGGAGCAGGCAAAGGACGCCGGCGATAAGGAACGGCCAGACCTTCGCCACGAGATCCCGCATGGAGACCTTCGCGATGTTGCAGGCGACGAAGAGGTTGGACCCGACGGGCGGCGTCACCTGCCCGATGGCGAAGTTGGCCGTGGCAATGACGCCGAAGGCGATCAGGGAGTAGTTCATCTCCCGCACGATGGGCAGGAGGATCGGCATCAGGAGGTAAAAGCCGGAGGCCGAGTCGACGAAACACCCGGCGATCAGGAAGATCAGGGTGATGAGCAGCAGCATCGCCGTGCGGTCGCGCGTCACGGACAGCAGCGCGCCCGTCAGCTGGCCCGCCACCCCCGAGGTGGTCAGGATCCAGGTGAAGGCCCCCGCACAGCCCATGATGAACATAATGACCGCCGAGGAGACCGAGGCCTCGACGAAGATCCGCCACAGCTGGCGCAGCTTGATCTCCCGGTAGACGAAGAGCCCGACCAGGAGCCCGTAGACCACCGCGACCCCCGCCGCCTCGGTGGGCGTGAACACGCCCCCGTAGATGCCGCCCAGGATGATGACCGGCATCATCAGGGCCCACAGGGCCTCCCTGAACGTCCTCCAGCGCACGCCGGCCGGCTGCCTTGCCTGGCGCACGACGTTCGCGTCCGCGCGCAGGCAGAGCAGCGCCGCGGCGGAGAAGAAGAGGCCGAACAGCAGCCCGGGGACGATCCCCGCGATGAACATCGTGCCGACGGAGACCTCCGCCAGCATGGCGTAGATGATGAAGGGGATGCTGGGCGGGATGATCATCCCGATGCCGCCCGAGGAGGCGACCAACGCGGTCGCGAAGTCCTTGTCGTAGCCCTGGCGGACCATGGCGGGAATCAGGACCCCGCCGATCGCGGCGACGGTGGCGGGTCCGGAGCCGGAGATGGCCGCAAAGAAGCAGGCCACCACCACCGTGACCACGGCCAACCCGCCCTTGCGGTGTCCCACGCAGGCGTTCGCGAAGGCGATCAGACGTCCGGATATGCCGGCGTGGTCCATAATCACGCCGGCGAGGATGAAGAAGGGGATCGCCAGGAGCGTGTAGCGGGCGATCGCCGCATAGAACACGGTGGGGAACACGGAGATCTTGAAGCCCATCTGCAGGATTCCCGCAAGAGCCGCCAGTCCCATCGAGGCCGCGACGGGGACCCTCAGGAGCAGGAGTCCGAAGAACACGCCGATCAGCACGAAGGCGATCATGCCCCAGCCCTCGCCTTCCGGATCTCCAGGTACCCCGACCGCAGGACGCTGACCAGCGTCACGGCGGCCCCCGCCGGAATGGACCACCCCGCGATGGCCATGGGGATCCGCATCCCCGGCAGAATTTGTCCGTGCTTGATCTGGTTCATCACCATCGCGTACCCGGTCCGCGCGAGGACGAGCATCAGCAGGGCCGAGGCGAGCGTGGCGAAGCCGATCAGGACGGGCTGAAGCGCTGCGGGCATCCGATCCGACGCCAAGGTCAGCACCGTGTGCGCGCCGATGCGGTAGCCGTAGGAGATGCCGAACAGGCTCACCCAGATGAAGACCAGGACCACCAGCTCCTCCGTGTAGGAGAAGGGCGTCTGCGGCAACAGGTAGCGAAAGACGACGTTGAGAAAATTGAAGAGGACCATCACGGCCATGCCGGCGACCATGACGCTCTCCTCCAGGATGTTGAACCCCTTCCAGAATCGATTCACGTTGCAGTCCCTCCCGAATGCGGCTCCAGACATAGGAGAAGAGGGCCCCTTCGGGCCCCCTTCAGGCTCTTGCGGCGGGAAATCAGAATGCGTGTCCGAACTTTTTGAAGAGGTCCTCACCGAACTCCTGCCGGTAATCCTCGTAGACCTTGGTCGTGGCCTCCCGGAAGGCCTTGACCTGCTCGGGCGTCAGAGAGTCGACGACCTCGATCTTGTACTCGCCCAGCTGACCGCGGAGGGCCGCCTCCTTCTCCCGGGTGACCGCCACCTGATGGGCCATCGCCTCGTCCGCGGCCGCCTGGAAGACCGCCTTCTCCTCGTCGCTCAGGCTCTCCCAAAGCTCCTTGCTGACGGAGAGGTACAGCGGGTCGTAGGAGTAGTTCCAGAGGGAGATGTGCTTGACGACCTCCAGGGTCTTCTGCGTGAAGAGCAGGTCCAGGGTGTTTTCGCAGGCGTCGATGGTGCCCTGCTGGAGGGACGTGTAGACCTCGGACTGGTTCATGGTGATCGGGTCCGCGCCGATGTACTTCAGCAGCGAGACGTGGACGTTGCTGCCCGGAACGCGGATCTTGAGGCCCTTCATGTCCGAGGGCTGCACGATGGCATTGCGGTTGTTGACCACCTGGCGGTATCCGTTCTCGCCGATCGCGAGGCAGACGACCCCCGCCTCGTTCAGCACCTGCTTCAGGCTGGCTCCGCCCTCGCCCTTCATGCAGCGGTCGACGTCCTCGTAGGTGGGCAGAAGCCACGGGAAACAGGGCACGACGCTCTTCTTGGCTACGGCGGACCAGACGAGCGCGTCCTGAAGATGCACGTCCGTCACCCCCGTCTGCACCAGGTCGATACCCGCAACCTGATTGCCGCCGGAGAGCTCGTCGAGCGGGTAGATCGTGAAGTCGAACTTGCCCTGCGTCCTCTCCCTGACGATCTCGGCGAACTTCTCGGCACCCTGGTGCCAAGTGCTGGTGCGGGGCGCAGCATGGCTGAACTTCAGCTTCACCGCGTCGGCCGCAAGGGCCGGGACGGACGGAACGAGCAGCATGGAGACGCACAGCAACGCGAGCAGAACCTTCCTCATCGAAAACGGAACCTCCTTGTCGTAGAAACGCCGATATTGCCGCAGCGGCTCCTCCCTTGGCAAGCCCCGGGCGATACGGACAATATATCACAAGGGCCCGTATTTTCAATCAAAAGAATAAAAGGCAACTGCAGTTTCGTTTTCTCGTCAACGCCGACTCATGATCGTCCTGATCTCGTCCTCGTTGATCCCCACCATCGCCTCCCCGAGGTCCCCGGACACCTCGAGCAGCATCCTCGGGTCCTCGTAATGCTCCACCGCCTTGACGATAGCCCTTGCCCTTTTTTCGGGGTTCCCGGACTTGAATATTCCCGACCCCACAAACACGCCCTCCGCCCCAAGCTGGCGCATCAAAGCGGCATCCGCCGGTGTCGCGACCCCTCCTGCCGAGAAGTTCAAAACCGGCAGTCTCCCCTTCTCCCTCACCCCGCTCAAAAGCTCCGGGTCGACCCCGAGCTCCTTTGCCCGATGATTCACCTCATCCTTCCGAAGGGACCGAACCAGCGCAATCTCGCCCATGATCTGCCGCATATGGGAGACGGCCTGAATCACGTCGCCGGTCCCCGCCTCGCCCTTCGTCCGTATCATCCTGGCCCCCTCGGAAATTCTTCTGAGCGCCTCTCCCAGGTTTCTGGCGCCGCACACGAAGGGGGTTTTAAACTGTTTCTTGTCGATGTGATGGACCCCGTCGGCGGGGGACAAAACCTCGGATTCGTCGATAAAATCGACGCCCAGTGCCTCCAGGATCTGGGCCTCCACGAAGTGCCCGATCCTCACCTTGGCCATGACCGGTATCGAGACCGCCTTGACGATCTCCTCGATCCTCTTGGGGTCGCTCATCCTCGAAACTCCCCCCGCCGCCCTGATGTCCGCCGGAACCCTCTCGAGCGCCATGACCGCGACCGCCCCCGCCGCCTCCGCAATTTTGGCCTGCTCGGGATTGACGACATCCATGACGACTCCGCCCCTCAGCCTCTCGTAAATGTCCATAAATTCTTTCCTCCCAACATTTTTACTCCGGTGTTCCGTCAGCTCAGGCATTATATCTGCTATACTGTCTCCATTGATAGATACAGTTTAAAAAAAATTTATGGATACAGAGGCGGACATGCCATTGGGACAGACCGTTCTTCCGCTGTATTTGAGCCTTTACGAGGACATAAAAAGCAGGATCGCATCAGGAAAGCTTGCCGCCGGAGACAGGCTGCCCTCCATAAGGGCGGCGGCCAGAGATTTGAAAATCAGCATCAATACCGTCAGCAACGCCTATCATCAGCTGGAGGTCGAGGGCTATGTCAGGTCCGCGGAAAAGGTGGGCTACTTCGTCGAGGCGATAGACGATTTGATAAGGCTCGGACGCCGCCAGCCCGCCGTCCTCGAGAGGGCGATGCCTCCAAAATACAAGTACGATTTTTCCTACAGCGGCGTCGACGATTCCCTGTTCCCTTATTCCGTCTGGAAGAAAATTTTCAGGCAAGTGTTTTCGTCGGAGCATGAAAACCTGTTGGCTCAGGGCGATTGCAAGGGCTTCCCTCCCCTGAGGGAAAGCATCGCCGCCTACCTCATGAACTCGAGGGGGATCGACGCGGCCCCGTCCAACATGATCGTCTCCGCAGGGACGGAACACCTTTTTTATATCCTCAAAAGACTTTTGGACAGCAATACGCTCTATGCCTTCGAAAACCCCGGCTACGCCTTCGGAAACCCCTTTTTCACCTACGATATGGCCAATCCCATTTTTCTCAATCTGGACAGGCAGGGCGTCGAAATCGAACGGATCCGGGATCTGAACTCCATTGCCGTCCTTGTAACCCCCGCCCATCAGTTTCCGATGGGTACAGTCATGTCCATAAACCGAAGGATCGAGCTTTTGAACTGGGCAAGCCTCAGGCCCGAGAGATACATCATCGAGGACGACTACGACGGCGAGTTCAAGTTCAGGGAAAAGCCCACCCCCGCCCTGAAAAGTATGGACACGAACGACGACGTGATCTACCTGGGCAGTTTTTCAAGGCTCATCGCTCCCTCGCTGAGGGTCAGCTACATGATTCTGCCCGAGCGGCTCATGAAAGAGTACGAAAGGGCCTTCAAGGGGTTCGGCTGCCCGGTATCCCTCTTCATTCAGACGGCCCTTTCACGCTTCATGTCGGAGGGGTACTTCGAAAAGCACATAAACCGAATGAAGTCTTGCTACGGCAAAAAACACTCCAGGACGAAACACCGCATCGAGCGCTCCGCGCACATCAAGATGCACGGCCCGACCTCCGGCACATCCTTCGTGATCGAAATCCCGGAGGTCGATGCCGACGCTTTGCTCGAACACCTGGAGAGCGCCGGAGTAAGGCTCACCCCCATCTCCGACTTCGCGGTGAACGGTGAGGATTTCAGGGGGCTTTATCTTCTGAGCTTCTCGAAGCTCAGCGATCTCGACCTGGAGGATGGCATCGGGATTATGGAGAAAACGATAGAGGCCCTGAAAAAATGATCCCTCCCGACTTCAAGGGGAACAGGCACGACGGAGGCCGAGGTGGGGGACATTGGGGCCGGGCCATGGACACGTTCATGCCGCCGAGTGCTCGAGGCAACCCGCCGGAGGAGAAAGACGACCCGGCTCGACCGCCCCGGGCGGACCGAAGAAAACGATGAACCGCCCCGCTTACTTTCCCGCCCTCGCCTGGGCGAAGGCCAGAACGTAGCCGTCGGGGTCCCGGACGTAGAACTCGTCCGCTCCGTACCAGGCGGTCGAGAGCTCCTTCACGATCTCCGCCCCGGCCCTGACGCGCCCGTACAGCTCGCCGACATCATCCGTCTCGCAGTAGAGCGTGGCTGACGAGCCGATCGGGCATTTGGAAAGGACCTCCACATCGGTCCTCAAACTCTCCTCGGCCTGCAGCATCACCTCGACCGCCCCGCTCCGGACCAGGGCCCACACATACCGCCTCCCCGGTACAAGCCCGGACTCCATGCCATTCTCCCCGGACACGAACGCCACCGGCTCAAACCCCAGGACATCGACGTAGAACGCCACGGATCTCCGGACATCCCTCACCATAAGATTGGGGGTGAGCTTCTTCAATGCTTTCATCGTTGTCGCCTCCCTTTCGCTCCCCTCAAAGAGGAATGTCCGACAGTGTAGCGGATCGGACACCGGGCGTCTTGTACAAATGCGACATCCTCTCCCCCTTGGGATGAAGCTGCCGATACTCCCGGATCATGTGCGACTGATCTGCATAGCCGAGCTTCTGGGAAAGTCGGGCCAGCGGCTCGTCCGACCTCTCGAGTTCCTCCCGAAGGCACCGAAAGCGGAGGATTTTCAGGAAAAGTTTCGGCGGAACGCCGACGTACCGCGCAAACAGCCGCTCGAGCTGACGCACGCTGAGCCCTGCTTCAGACGACAGCCGCGTCACGGAACAGGACGGAACCGAAAGGCGGAGGAGAATGCGGTCATCCACCGGAACCCTCCTCAAAACCTCCTCAAGGGCCGAGTCACAGAACGCGGACATCTCCTCCACGGAGCTCAAATCGTGCAGGGGGGCAAAGCGGTCGGCCAGGCGGATGGAAACGGCCCCGAGATCGGCCGTCCCGTCCCGAAAACGATCCGTCGATTCCCCCAGGAGCGGCGGCAGCACGCCGGGGAGGAAACGGATTCCGAAAAGCGCCCCTCCCGGCGCCCTCCTCACCTCGCGGGAACGCGTCATAGTCCCACAGACGAGAGCACGCCCCTCCGAACGATCGAAGATCAGGTCCATACATCCGTCGGGAAGGACCGAAAACGCCCGCCCCCCGCTCGTCTCCCGATGGAACCAATAAGCGTCGACGTACCGCGCAAGGTTCTTCCCCGACGTCACCTCCCGGAAGGACATGCCGTCAAGCGTCCAAAAAATCCGCCAGCACCGCGTTGAACCTGTCCGGCTCCTCCCAGAAGAGCATGTGTCCCGAATTCTCGAAGAATACCGTCTTCGCTCCGGGGATGGCCTCGCCCACATAGGCGCTCCCCTGCCAAGGAAAGACCTTGCTGTTCCGGGCGACGAGCACGAGCGAGGGAACCGTTACCCGCGGCAGGAAGTCCCTCCAGTCGATATGCGTGTGGTCGCGCATGATCTCGACGCGCACCTTGGGAGGGCACTTGGAGATCTCGTCCGCGATCTCGGCGACCTCCTCCACGGTCGGCTCCCGATGCAGGCAGCCATGGGCCAGTCCCTCGGCGGAGGCGCGCGGCGCGAACTCCACGGCGCAGCAGGTGCGCACGAACGTCTCCGCGTCGTAGCAGCTCGTCTGGCCCCAGGCCCAGTCCGGACCGATGTACTGCGCCGGCGCCTGGTCGATGCAGACGAGCTTCTGGACGCGGCGCGGCCCGAACAGCTCGAGGTAGCTCCACGCGACGGCCGCCCCCATGGACCATCCGGCGAGCGTCACCTCGTCCAGGTCCAGTGCCTCGATCAGATTGAGGACGTCCATCGCGTAGCGGGCGATGCGGTGCCCGTAGAGCACCTTCTCGGACTCCCCGTGGCCGCGAAAGTCCATGAGGACGACCTTACGGTCCTTCGACAGGGACTCCACGTTCTTGTGGAAAAAACGCGTCGTGCAGGTCCAGCCGGGCAGGAACAGCAGGGGCTTCCCCCGACCGTGCACCTCGTAGTGAATGGAGACGTTATCGTTGGTGATTACGAACGGCATGACCGACCTCCTGTGGGATCCGAGTGATTTTCCCCGCCCCTGCCTTCCTTCCGCGGGCCGGGGAATCGCGAAGCCTGGAACAAAGACAATTTGGGACCCGGTAAGTACATAACACCGAAGGCCGAAAAAAGCAACTTGCGGGCCGTCCCCCTGCCGAATCGGGGCCGGCAGGGGCGAAGGGGACGAAATCGCTCGTCCGTCTTGACAAGTACGGCCGCAACGCGCTAAATAGGAGGGCGGAAAAAGCGACCGCGGCGGGACCCCGAAAAGCGGGCCCTTTCGCGGTCGGTCTCATGCGGGCAGACCGATGCCGCCGGGGCATCGCCGTCCGGCTCGACGAACGGAAAGGAAGTCTCTCGAAAAATGACCCAAGCACAACAGCGCTACCGCGGCATTCTTGCAGCCGCTCTTTTTGTTTATATCGCCGTCTCGTGGGGGATCGTGTTCAACGTCGCCAGCCTGCTGGTCGCCCCCGTCGAACAGGCCCTGGACCTGTCGAGAAAGAGCATGCTGTGGGGCATGACCCTTCGCAGCATCTTTTCCGTGCTGGGCGGCTTTCTGGCGGGTCGGGTCTTCGACCGGTTCGGGGTGGTCACCGTAATGCGCGCGATCGCGGTTCTGCTGCCGCTGACCTATTCGATTCAGGCCTTCATGACCGGGGTCCTTGCATACTACGTCTCTTTGGCCCTGCAGGCGATGCTGGTGACGATCGGGGGCTTCATCCCCCTCTCGATGCTCGTCAATCAGTGGTTTCAAACCAACCGAGGAACCTACAACGGCATCGTCGTCTCCGGCTCTGGGATCGGGGGCATCCTCTTCAACCTTCTGGGGGGACACATGATCGAAAACTACGGCTGGAGAAACGCCGTGATGGCCCTCTCCGCCATCATGGCGCTCTGCATGATCCTCACCTCGTTCCTGATCATCCGGGAGAACCGCTCGGACATCCGCAACACGGCCGCGTCACTGGAGGACCTGCCGGGCATCTCCGCGGACGAGGCCCTGAGGGGAGGGCTGTTCTGGGCGGTGGCGGTCATCTGCTGCCTGATGGGCATCGGAATCAGCGCAACCGTCATCAGCATCGGCTCGCACCTGGCGGACAAGGGATACAGCGTGGCCTTCGCGTCGGCGTTCATCGGAGCCATGATGCTCGCGATGTCCCTCGGCAAGATCGTCCTGGGCGTTCTCTTCGACAGGCTGGGAATCAAAAGGGCGTCCCTGTTCTGCGCCGCCTCCCTGCTCGCGGGCATCCTGGGGATGGCGATCCTGCGCTACAGGATCGTCTTCGCCGTCATCGCCGTAGGGGCGGGGATCGGCTGTTCCTTCGTCTCCATCTCCATCCCCGCATACGTCAACGCCCTTTTCGGGAGGCGGGACTTTTCGCGCATCTCCGGATTCTTTCAGGGGGCAAACGGCATCGGCGCCGTGCTCTCCCCCCTCCTCATGGGGTTCCTGTACGAGACCCGCAACTCCTACGACAGCGCGTATCTCCTGATCGCAGGCCTGGTTCTGGCCTCGATGATCGTCATGGGAGTCTGCATACCGGGGGAGAAAAAGGCGTGAGAGGAATAAAGGTTAAGCCCTGAGGCCGCTGGGGCTGTACCCGAACCGCTTCCGGAACGCGCGCGAGAAGCTGCTGGCGTCCCCGTACCCCACGCAAAACGCCGTCTCGGCCACCCCCCGGCCGAGCTCCAGAAGCTCCTTCGCCGCGCTCATGCGCCGCTCCCGGATGTAGGAATGGACGGGGAGGCCGTAGACGCGCTTGAAGGCCCGCTTCAGCGAGCACTCGTTGATGTGCCCGTGACGGGCCAGGTCCTGAATGGAGACGGGGTGGAAGACGTCCGCGTCGATAAGAGACTTCACCCGTTCCAGGGCCTGCCGTTCCGTCCTCGAGAGGGGATCTCGCACCCGCGCCGAAGAACCGGAACGGGCCTGCTCCAAAATCAACGAGAACAGCTCCAGGGCCTTCGCCTCCATGTAGAGAAGCCGCAGGTCCCCGCACAGAGGACAATGCCGAAGCTCCTCCAGGACCCGCCGCACGGAGTCGGTCTGGGCGAAGGAACGGCCGACGTAGCCGCGTTTCGCTTCGAGCCCGAGCCCCGGCGCATCCCCAAGGAACCGCTCCAGTCGCTCCGCACGGACGGCAAGGCTCACGCCCGCGCTCCGGCAGCCGGGAGGGAGCCTCATGGACTCCACGGCCTCGTTGACCCGCAGGACGACAAAACTGTCGGGGCCGATCGACCATTCCGCGCCGCTGAGTTCCTCCGACCAGCAGAATTCATCGGCAAGGGAGAAATAAAGCGAGTAGGCGTCCCCGATCGTGTGCATGGCCAGACGCACCTCCCGGTCGGACCTCGTGCTCTCCCAGCCGATCTCAATGGAGTTGTCGAGGAAAGCACGCCGGTACTCCCCCTCGACCCCCTCTCCCGAGAGACGGAAGCACCGCTCCTCCGGGGAGGAGGGCAACGAGAAGAACCTGGCGAAACGATCCGACAGCTCCTTCAAGTGCGTCCCCCTGAACAGCATCCTTCGGCTCAGCCATTGACGCTCCATCACGACCTCACTCCTCACGAGGGGGCCTCAACCCCGCAAAGCCCCCCAAAGCCCAATGAGCCTGGTCGTTTAGTATACCACATCAAACTTCCGAACCGCAGACCTCACC
The DNA here is from genome assembly GCF_003860125.1 of Fretibacterium sp. OH1220_COT-178. NCBI lineage: Bacteria > Thermotogati > Synergistota > Synergistia > Synergistales > Aminobacteriaceae > Fretibacterium > Fretibacterium sp. OH1220_COT-178. The sequence goes on from NZ_RQYL01000007.1 coordinate 68,030, forward strand.
GTGAAGACACCAGGATTCCGCCTCGACAATGTTGACATCGACAAACTTACCCAACAGCTCGGTCCCTCCGGGAAAGAGCACCACCTTGTCCGTCGGGGTGCGGCCCTGCAGCAGGCCCTCGCCCTTCGGCGCGGCCGAGTCCGCCAACACACGGCAGGTCCGCCCCACCAGGGCCCTGTTGATGGACAGCGTTATGGCGTCCTGCACCGCGTTGATGCGGGTCAGCCGGGAGAGGCGCTCCTTCTGGGGCAGCGCCCCCGGCATGGTCGCCGCAGGCGTGCCCGTCCGCTCGGAGTAGGCCGCCGTATGGACGAGGTCGAACCGGATCTCCTCCAGGGCCGAGACGGACGCCTCGAAGTCCTCCTCCGTCTCACCGGGGAAGCCGACGATCAGGTCGCTGGTCAGCCCCAGCTCGGGGAGTGCCGCCCGCACCATCCTCACCTTGTCCATGTACTCCGCGCGCGTGTATCTGCGGTTCATGAGCTTCAGAATGCGGTCGCTTCCGGCCTGGATCGGCAGGTTCAGGGAGGGACAGACCGCCGGCTCCGTCGCCATGACCTCCACGATGTCCTCGGAGAAGTCCTGAGGCAGGGAGGTGACGAAGCGGACCAGGTCGATCCCGTCGACCCTCGCCACGTCGCGCAGCAGGCCGGAGAAGGTCGTTCCGTCCCTGAAGTCCTTGCCGTAGCTGTTGACGTTCTGGCCCAGCAGGGTGACCTCCCTCACGCCGCTCGTCACCAGCAGCCGGACCTCGCGCAGAATGTCCTCCGCGGGGCGCGACAGGAAGCGCCCGCGCACATAGGGCACGATGCAGTAGGTGCAGAAGTTGTCGCAGCCGTGCGCGATGGTCACGTAGGCGCGCCAGGGGTTCTCGCGCCGGGCGGTGAACTCGTCCAGGTCGAAGAACTCCCGCGGGTCGTCGTCCAGCAGGTCCACGCGCGCACCGTCCCGCATCACGCGCTCCAGCCCGTCGGGCAGCAGGCCGATGTGCCGCGGCCCGGAGACCAGGCGCACCCAGGGAAAGCGCGACAGGGCCCGCCTGCCCAGGCTCTGGGCGATGCAGCCGGTCAGGGCGACGACGGGCCGGCGCCCCTTTCCCCAGGGGTCCGCGTACCGGCCCAGCTCGCTCCAGACCTTCTGTTCGGCCTTGCCCCGCACGCTGCACCCCGTGACGACCACCAGATCGGCATCGGCCTCGTCCACATCCTCCCAGCCGCGGCGCACCAGGGCCGTGCGCACCCGGTCGCTGTCGTAGACGTTCATCTGACAGCCATAAACCTTCATGTGAAAACGATACACGGTCATCCTCCAAATCTCCTGGGTTCGGTCCCATACGAAAAACGACGCCCCCGAGGGAGCGTCGTCTGATCTTCTGGTGGACTGTGAGGGACTCGAACCCACGACCCGCTGATTAAGAGTCAGCTGCTCTACCAACTGAGCTAACAGTCCATTTTGCTTTGGCGCGCCCGGCAGGATTCGAACCCGCGACCTACGGATCCGAAGTCCGTCGCTCTATCCAACTGAGCTACGAGCGCGTATTTTCCTATGGGGTGAGCGAGGGGACTTGAACCCCCAACCCCCGGAACCACAATCCGGTGCTCTAACCAATTGAACTACGCTCACCATTTTTAAGTTGTATGGCGCGCCCGGCAGGATTCGAACCCGCGACCTACGGCTTAGAAGGCCGTTGCTCTATCCAGCTGAGCTACAAGCGCGTCTCGTTCGTAATGGAGCGGGAAACGGGATTCGAACCCGCGACCTACGGCTTGGAAGGCCATCGCTCTAGCCAACTGAGCTATTCCCGCGTCGACACACTGTTGGTCCGCGCTGGTCGGGGCGAAAGGATTTGAACCTTCGACCCCCTGCTCCCAAAGCAGGTGCGCTGACCAGACTGCGCCACGCCCCGAAAAATAATGGTGGAGCTGAGGAGATTCGAACTCCCGACCTCTTCCGTGCGAGGGAAGCGCGCTCCCAGCTGCGCTACAGCCCCGTTGCAAACAACAGAGAGTATTTTATACGCCCCTCCCGATCTTGTCAACCAAGATCTTGAGCGAGCCGTCGCAAATGCGTTCAACGCCTCAGAAGGCGGACGTGCCTGTATCCGTCCTCGGTCGTCACGACGGTCTCCACGTCGTAGACCTCGCGGACCGCCTCGCGGGTGAGGACCTCCGCGCTCTCGCCGAAGGCGTGCAGCCGCGCGTCCTTCAGCATCATCAGCTTGTCGGCGAACATCGCGGCCAGGTTCAGGTCGTGGATCGAGAGGATCACGGCTAAAGAGCGCTCCCGGGCCAGCTCCCGGATCAGCCCCAGGATGAAAAGCTGGTTCTTCATGTCCAGGCTGCTCGTGGGCTCGTCCAGGATCAGCAGCCCCGGTTCCTGCGCGAGCGCCCGCGCGATGGCCACCCTCTGGCGCTCGCCGCCGCTCATCGCGTCGAGGTGCCGGAACGCGAACGGCTCGAGCTTCATGCGTTCGATCACCCCGAACGCGATGTCCCTGTCCCTCCGGCTCAGCCTGCGGCCCGCGAAGGGAATGCGCCCCAACAGAACGGCGTCGACGACGGTGATGCGAAAGGCCGGCGCGGCGTACTGCGGCACGTACCCGATGCGCTCCGCCCGCTCGCGCGGGCTCATGGCGGCCACATCGACGCCGTCCAGCGTCACGCGCCCCTCCGACGGCACCAGAATCCGATTGAGGCACTTCAGCAGCGTCGTCTTTCCGGTCCCGTTCGGCCCCAGAAGCCCGAGGACCTCCCCGCGCCGAAGTTCGAAGCCGACCTCGGAGAACACCCTGCCCGCGGCCGGATAGACGAAGCCCAGCCCCTCCGCCCTCAGCATCGCCGCGCCCTCCTGCGCCCGCTCAGGATCAAATGGATGAAGAGCGGCACGCCCAGAAAGGAGACCACGATCCCGACCGGAACGCTCACCGGCGCGAGCACCGTCTTTCCGACGGCGTCCGCGGCCAGCAGCAGCAGCGCCCCGCACACGGCCGAGAAGGGGATCAGAAAGCGGTGGTCGCCCCCGAACAGCAGCCTGGCGATGTGCGGCGCCAGGAGCCCGACGAAGCCGATGACCCCCGTGAAGCTGATCACCGCGGCGGTCATCAGGACCGACGCGACCCCCACGAACATGCGAACCGCCTCGGGATCGATCCCCAGGCTCCGGACCAGCTCGTCGTCCCCCGAGGCGATCGCGTCGAGCTTCAGCGCCACGCGATGGACGGCGCAGCAGCAGACTGCGACGAACGGAAAGGCGGCCCCGACCTCGCCCCAGGTCGTCCCGTTGAACGTCCCGAACGTCCAGTGGACCACCGCCGCCAGGCGGTGCTCCTGGGCGAAGAACTCCACCGTGGACGTCAGCGCGCTGAAGAAGTAGTTGAGCGCGATCCCCGTCAGTACGATCGTCTCGGGCGCCATGCCCACCTTCTTCGAGATGCCGTAGACCAGGGCGACGCACAAAAGGGACGCGGCGAACGCGCACAGGACGATGCCGACCTTGCCGCCCACGAGGGTCCCCGAGCCGAAGACGATGCACATCGAGGCCCCGAACGCGGCCGCCGCCGATATACCGATGGTGAAGGGGCTCACGAGCGCGTTGCCCGTGACCGCCTGCATCCCCACGCCCGAGACCGCAAGGGCGGCGCCGGCGAGGACCGCCATGGCGATCCTCGGCAGGCGCATCAGGACGACGATCTTGTACGCCGCGGACTCCGCGCCGCCGGAGTCGAGACGCCCCCCGACCCAAGCGGAGAGCGCCCGCAGCACCTGGGCAAAGCTCGTGTCGGCAACGCCCAGGGTCGTGAAATAGAGCCCCATCATCAGCACGGCGCCTACGCCCGCCGCCAGCATCCCGGCCTTGCGGCGGCTGCGGCGCTCGTAGGCGGCCCGGATGTCCGGCGTCTCGCTAGTCCTCGAACCCATAAGCGGGATAGGCGTGCCCTTCGATGTAGTCCAGCTTCTGGTACTTCACGAGCCAGTCGCGGAACACCTGCTCGGGATGCAGGTCCGGCAGCAGGTCGGGATAGAGGAACTTCGCCACGTACATCGTCCCCACCAGCTTGGAGGCCCCGCCGTGGACGTAGTGCGACAGCAGCAGGATGCGGCCGTTCTTCACCGCGTCGATCTCGTCCCAGCCGGGCCGGCCCGTCAGCTCCTTCCTGATGGCCTCGTGCTCCTCCCGGGTGGGCGGGTAGTAGGACGAGTACACGTTCGGCGCGGAGACCTTGACGATGGCCTCGGGGTTCTTCGCGACCACCGCCTCGGGGTCCACCTCGACGTTCTTCGACGTCTTGAAGACGTTGTCCGCGCCGGAGAACTCGATCATATTGAAAAAGTAGTTGCCCGGGATCGTCGTGTTCCCGATCCTCCGATACTCGAAATAGAGCGTCTTCTTCTTCACGCCCTCGAGCCTCGTCCGGATGTAGTCGAGCTTGCTCGTGAAGTAGTCCGCGAGCTCCCGCGCCTCCGCGTCCCGTCCGAAGATGCGGCCAAGCAGCGCGCAGTTCCGGGCGAACTGGTCGGTGTAGTACGCGTCGACCACCAGGACCTTGATCCCGAAGTTCCCGAGCTGGCGCTCGGCCTCCTCGTAGGCGCCGTTGCCCGTCAGGATCAGCACCTCGGGCGCGAGCTCGACGATCTTCTCGTAGTTCAGCTCCCTCTGGCTCTTTCCGATCACCTGATTCTCCGAGAAGCGGTTCCTCCAGGACTCCTTGTCCTGATAGATGTTGTAGTCCACGCCGACCACGCGGTCGAGCGCGCCGATCGCGTTGATGATCTCCGTGTTGTACGCGTTGGCCACGACCGCCCGGGTCACGGGGTCCGGTATCTCCACCTCGCGCCCGATGCTGTCCTTCACCGTCTGGGTCGCCGCCTGGGCGACGCAGGTCCACACCAGGACCGCCAGCCAGGAGACGACCAGCCTCACTCCGATCTTTCCCTTCATGTTCCCTACCTCCATCATCGTCCGTTCTCGGGACGCCGGCTATTCCCGAACTCATCCGGATTCGTCGCCATCCCGGCATAAAAAAAACTTCCCATCCCTCGAGGATGAGAAGTCCATGAACAGTGTGCCGGCGCCCACCGGCGCACGGAACGCGGGAATCCCCCCACCCAAGGACCGCAAATCGTCGCCGAACGAGTATCCTGACTCCGCGGATCGTCCCTCCGGACGCCTTCTCGCTCCGGTGGGAGCAATGGCCCGTCCTTCGGTCCCCGCTTACAGTAGGGGTAAGCCTGCGTCGGATTTGCACCGACTTCCTGCGCTCGGCTCGCCTATTCGATTGTGCCCTGGATTGTATAGCAGGGCCATGGGCGTGTCAAATACCCGCCCGCCTCAGTCCCCCGCATTCTGCATCGCGGCCATGGCCGCTCCGATCAGGCCCGCCTTGTAGCCCAGAGTGCAGCTCACCAAACGGGTCGAACGCTCGCCGCAGCCACCGTAGACCTCGGCAAAGACCTTACGGCGCAGGGGCCCCAGCAGGCGTTCGCCCTGCTTGCCCACACCCCCGCCCAGGCTGACGACCTCGGGCTGGAGCCCGTTGACGATGTTCGCCACGCCGCAGGCCAGGCAATCCACGTACTCGTCCACCACGCGCGCGGCCGCCGCATCTCCCCGCTCCGCGGCGACGAAGGACGTATGGCCTCCGACCCGCCCCTCCTCCCCGGCCAGGGCGTTCATGAGGCTCTTCGGATGCGCGGCCATGGCCTCGCGCGTCAGGGCGATCAGCCCCGTCGCCGAGGCGTAGGCCTCGAGACAGCCGAGGCGCCCGCAGGTGCAGGGCCGGCCGCCCCGGACGATCACCATGTGCCCGAATTCGCTTGCGGCGGAGTTCCAGCCCGTCCAGATGCGTCCGTCGACGACGAACCCCGACCCCACGCCCGTGCCCAGGGTCAGAATCATGGCGCTCGACGCCCCCTTGGCGCTGCCCGCGCAGACCTCGCCCAAGGCCGCCGCGTTGGCGTCGTTCTCCACGCGGACGGGCAGGGAGAGCGCTTCGGAGAGCAGCTTTCCCAAAGGAAAGTTACGCCAGCCCAGATTGTTGTTGTAAGCCACCACTCCCGATTCGGGAACCACCGTGCCGGGACACCCGACCCCCGCCGCCCGGATCTCCGCGCGCGCAACGCCGGACGCGGCAACGGCCCGGCCGACAGCCTCCACGATGTCCCCGAAGACCACCTCCTGAGGCCGGTCGGCCCCCGTCGGCAGGTCCGCCTCCCCGACGATGGCCCCCGACCCATCGACCACACCCGCCTTGATGTTGGTCCCGCCAATGTCCACCCCAAGGTAAAAAGCCACGGCCGCACCCTCCCCTGCCCGCCGTCCTCACGACGGCGACATTCTAAGAAAACGCCGGGATTCAATCCAAAAAGCTTGTCCGTGTGGCGAATAAACTTGCCGGTCCCTCCGCTATCGCAATGGCGGAGGCACGGGCCGAAGCCCCCATGTCGATATCCAGGAAAGCGCCGGAAGTTTTTCATGTGGATTTTTCACATCATTTTACAGGTTTTTCGTTTCAATCGGCGTTTTCCTGAAATTATGGCACCGCACGGCACCCCGGGCAAGGGGAGCCCGCCTACAGCCGGCCCTCCCGTATCCACTCCGCCAGGGACAGCGCATGGTATGTGACCAGGACGTCCGCTCCGGCCCGCACCAGGCAGACCGCGGCCTCGGACACGGCGCGCTCCTCGTCCACCCAGCCCCGCTCGGCCGCCGCCTTGATCATGGAGTACTCGCCGCTGACGGAGTACGCGCCCACGGGGACGCAGCTCCGCTCCTTGACCGCCCGGAGCACGTCCAGATACGGAAGCCCCGGCTTGACCATGATCATGTCCGCGCCCTCGTCCACGTCCAGCTGGGCCTCCCTCAGCGCCTCCCGGACGTTTCGGGGATCCATCTGGTAGCTCCTCCTGTCCCCGAACGCCGGTGCCGAGCCCGCGGCCTCGCGGAACGGGCCGTAGAACGCCGAGGCGTACTTCACCGCGTAGGAGAGGATCAGCGTGTCCTCGAACCCCGCCCCGTCGAGGGCGGAGCGGATCGCACCGACCCGGCCGTCCATCATGTCGGACGGCGCCACCACGTCGGCCCCGGCCTGCGCCTGCGACACGGCCGTCCGGGCCAGAAGCTCGAGCGTCGGATCGTTGTCGACGGTCTCCCCCTTCAGCACCCCGCAGTGCCCGTGCGACGTGTACTCGCAAAGGCAGACGTCGCCGATAAAAATGATGTCGGGAAAATGCCGTCTTCCCACCGCCAGAGCTTGTTGGATCACGCCCTGTTCCGCCCAGGCCTGGCTTCCGATTTCGTCCTTGTGCTCCGGAACGCCGAAGAGCAGCACGGCCCCGACCCCTGCCTCGGCCACGCGTTCCAGAATGCGCGGAAACGTGTCCGGGCTGTAGCGCATCTGCCCCGGCATCGCGGGGATCTCCTCGGCGATGTTCCTCCCCTCCCGGACGAACACGGGATACACGAGCATGGACGGCGAGAGCCTCGTCTCCTTCACCATATCGCGGATGGCGGCCGTGCGCCGCAGCCTCCTGGGCCTCAAGATCATCTCACAAATCCTCCCCCTCGTTCCTCGTCTTGACTGTCGTCCTGATTGTCGCCTCAATCAGAGCCTCGAGCGTGGCGGCTGCTGCCGTCGTCACATTGGAAAACCCCGCCTCCGCGGCCGCACGGGCCGTCATCTCCCCGATGCAGACGGCCCTGAAGCCGCCGCGATCCCAGCCGTCCGGCAGGCAGTCGGCAAGCCCCCTCACGGTGGACGCGCTGGTGAAGACCGCCGCGTCGAAATCCAGGGACGGAAGCCCCGCCGCCGCACACCGCGTGCGGTAGACGGAATGCTCCCGAAAGGGCACGCCGCGCGCCTTCAGACCCTCCGAGAGGCCCGGCGCCCCCGTCTCCGCCCGCAGCAGCAGCACGTCCCCCCCGCGCGCCCGGTCGGCCAGCCCATCGGCCAGATGCGCTCCGTCGCAGACCTCCGGAACGTAGTCGACGCGCAGCCCGCGCGCCCTGAGCGCGTCGCGCGTCGCCGGCCCGACGGCCGCCACGCGCGCGTCCCCGATCTCCCGCACGTCGCGCCCCTCCTCCGCGAGCAGAGCGAAGAAGGACTCCACCCCCGCCGCGCTGGTGAACACGATCCAACCCGCCCCCCCGATCCGGGGCAGGGGCCCCGGCAGGGTCTCCGTGCAAATGCAGGGGAACTCCAGGACCTCCGCGCCCGCGTCCCGCAGCATCCGGGCCAGCCGGCCGGAGCGCTCCCTGGGGCGCGTGACGAGCACCCGGACGCCCGAGAGAGGGAGACGGTCCCGCCAGCCGAGCCGATCGGCCAGGGTCACCGTCTCCCCCACGACGAGCACGGCGGGCGGGCGGATCCCCGAGGCTCGAATGCGCTCGGGCAGGGACTCGAGGGTCCCGGCCAGCAGACGCTGGCGCGCCGTGGTCCCGCGCTCGACCGCCGCGGCGGGCGTGGCGCCGGGCATCCCGGCCTTAACGAGCCGGGAGCAGATCTCCCCGGCGGCGCCCACCCCCATGAGGAAGACCAGCGTGCCCTTCAGACGGGCCATCGCCTCGAAGTCCAGGGGCGGGAGCTCCCCGGCCCGCGTGTGGGCCGTGATGACGTGGACCGACGACGAGAGCCCCCGGTGCGTCACCGGGATCCCGGCACAGGCCGGGACGGCGAGCGCCGAGGTCACGCCCGGCACCACCTCGAACGGGATGTCGTGTTCGAGCAGCGCCTCGATCTCCTCCCCGCCGCGGCCGAACAGAAACGAGTCCCCGCCCTTGAGGCGGACGACCCGCCTGCCCGCCAGGGCCCGATCCACCAGGATCGCCTCGATCTCCTCCTGCGGCACCGGATGGCACCCGCCCCGCTTTCCCACGTCCACCCGCTCGGCCCGCTCGGGAAAGAGCGAGAAGAGCCCCGAACCCACAAGGCGGTCGAAGACCACCACCTCCGCGCGCTCCAGGACCTCCCGTCCCCGAAGGGTCAGCAGCCCCGCATCGCCCGGACCGGCCCCGACGAGCCAGACCTTGCCCGTACGTCCCCGCTGATCCATCACGCTATCCTCCCTCTCGCAGACGGTCCGCAAGGGCCCTGCCCAGCCCCTCGGCATCGGAGCGGGGCCCCGAAAGCGTCCCCCTCCGGCGGGACCCGGCCGCCTCGTTCGCGTAAAAACCCGTCAGGTTCAGAGCCTCCCCCTCCACGACCGCGTAGGCCGCCACGGGCAGGGCACACCCCCCGCCGAGCGCGGCGGCAAAGCTCCGCTCGGCCCTGGCGCAATCCTCCGCGTCCCGGTCCCGAACGGCATCCAGATAGTCGTAATCCTCACCGGCACGCCCCTGACAGGCCAGGATTCCCTGCCCCGCAGCAGGGATCATCTCCTCAGTCGAGAAAACACGGTCGATACGGCCATCCAGCCCCAGACGGCGCAGCCCGGCGGCCGCCAGCACCAACATCGAAAACCGTTTTTCCTCCCGATCGTCCAGCTTGCGCAGGCGGGTCTGGATGTTGCCCCGGACGGGCTCGACGGCTCGGCCCGGAAAGAGCTCCGCCAGCTGGAGCCGGCGCCGCGCCGAGGAACAGCCGATCGCCCCGCCTCCGTCCGGCACGGCGCGCCCTTCCGGGTCGCGCGGCAGCAGCAGCGCGTCGCGGGGATCGCCCCGGCACGAGAGGGCCACCAAGGGCAGCCGCTCGTCCTGCCTCATCGGCAGGTCCTTAAGGCTGTGGACCGCAAAATCGATCTCCCCCCGAAGCAGAGCCTCCTCCAGCTCCTGGGTGAACAGCCCCTTGATGCCGAAGGGGTCGGAGGCCTCGGAAAAGGGCTTCATGTTGACGTCGCCCGTGGTCTGAATCGTCACCAGCTCGATCTCCAGATCGGGATGCCGCGCCCGGACCGCCTCCATCACCAGCCGGGTCTGGGCCACGGCCAGGGGGCTCTTTCGGCTCCCGACCCGCACCCGCCTCATCGTCCGCCCTCCCCGGTCCCGCCGGGCGCCATGCGCTCCAAAGCGGCCTTCTCCTCGGCAACCCACGCCCCCCAGACCGACCGCAGCCGGTCCGACAGACGCCGCGTCAGAGCGCACGACAGCCCCGCACTGGACACCGAGGCCGCCACCGGCCCCTCGGCGACCAGCGAGGGGAAGAAGAACGTGCTCTCCCCCGGCGCATCGGCGACCGAGACGGGGATGCCCCGGCCCCGTGCCTCCAGCCCCACCCGGCGGTTGACCTCCCGGTCGTCCGTCGCGGCCACCGCCAGGACGGCGCCCTCCAAGTCCTCCGGCAAGAAGGGACGCCGCAGGAGCTCCGCGCCCGGCAGAGGTCCGGAAGACGCCTCCAAAAACTCCGGGCTCACCGCCCGGACCCTGGCCCCACATCTGGCGAGCGTCGCCGCCCTGCGCAGGGCGACGGTCCCTCCCCCGACCACGAGCACGGTCCGCCCCTCGAGGTCCCGCAGCAGCGGAAAGAGAGGCGGACGCCTCAGCCCCAGCATCCGACGGGCCCACAGCACCGCCTCGCCCACCGAGCAGCCCGTGTCGTCCGGACGCGACACCAGGACCACCTCGGCCCCCGCGGCGCGGGCGCCGGCCAGCTTCGCCTCCATGCCGCCGGGTCCTCCCCCGTCCTTGGTGACCAGGAGGGAGGCTCCGGTCATCCTCAGCATCGCGCCGTTCATCTCCGCGGAGAAGGGGCCCTGCATGGCGATGACGTGCGCGGGGTCGAACCCCAGTTCCTCGCAGGAGCGCAGCACCTCCGACGTGGGGAGTACTCGGGCGAAGAGCCGGCGCCGATAGTCCCGAACCGCCGTGAACGCCCGCAGTTCCTTGCTGCCCACCGTCAGCAGGGCACGCTCCCCCTCCCGGCCGTCCAGGAGCTCCGCCGCCTCACGGCAGGAGCCGACGCGCGTCACGCCCTCCTCGGAGCCCGCTCCCTCCGCAAGCGCGGCGTCCCGCAGCACGCGGAGCAGGGGCGTTCCGGTGCGGTCGCAGGCCGACCGGATGTTCCTCGTGACCTCCACGGCGTAGGGGTGCGTCGCGTCGATCACGCAGGTGACGCCCTCCGCGGCGATCAGGTCCGCGATGCCATCCGCATCGAGCCGCCCGACGCGCACCGTGCCCTCCTCGGGCGAGGCGCCGGAGGCTGCGGCCCCCGGGGTCTCCGCGGCGAGCTTGCCGCCGTAGTCCGTCGCGACGCAGCACAACGCGGGAATGCCGTGCGCGAGGATCTCCCGCGCCTCGGTCGTCCCGCCGAACAGAAGCAGACGCCCGCCGGTCATCGCACTTTACCCCCTCGCCCCTCGTCCGGCACGAAGCGGTACGGCCGCAGGGGGATCGGACTCACTCCAGTTCCTCCCTCGTGCCGAACCGGTACCCCCTCGGGGTCACCATCCGGCCGTCCAGGACCGTCGTGCCGACGTTGCCCACGACGGCCGTGCAGAACATATCCAGCTCCGCGTCCCGGATCGCCCCGAGGGTCGTGATGCCGTAGTGCTCGCCCTCCCGCCCCACGTTGCACACCCAGCCGGCCACGGTCTCGGGAGCCTTGTGCTTCAACAGGATGTCGCAGGCCCACTGGAAGTGCATCGGCCGGCCACGGCTCGCGGGGTTGTAGAGGCAGACGACGAAGTCCGCCGCCGCCACCGCCGCCAGGCGCCGCTCGATGAGGTTCCAGGGCGTCAGCAGGTCGCTGAGGCTGATCACCGCAAAATCGTGCATCAGCGGCGCGCCCAGCAGGGCCGCAGCGGCGCTCGCCGCCGTCACGCCCGGGACGACCTCCACGTCCGTGCGGCCCTCCGCGACCTCCAGCATCAGCCCCGCCATCCCGTAGACCCCCGGGTCCCCGCTGGAGACCAGTCCCACGGTCCGGCCGGCGAGCGAGAGCTCGAGGGCCTCGCGGCACCGGTCGACCTCGGCCTTCATGGGGGACGCACGCAGGTCCTTATCCGGAAAGACCTGCCGGACGAGATCGACGTACGCCTTGTAGCCCATGATCGTGTCGCACCGCTCCAGGGCCGCCAGCGCCCGCCCCGTCATCTCCTCTTTTCTGCCCGGCCCCAGGCCGACCACGTAGATCATCGCCGCTCCTCCCCATCCCTGCCGATGATATCGTCCTCCCGGACCGCACGCCGCGCCAGCGCGAACGTCACCCCCGGACAGACGGTCTTGCTCCTCAACAAAACTCCGTTCCCCGCGGCACGCACCGCCGCACGCTCGCAGACGTTGTCCACCCCCGTGACCGCACGCACCCGCTCGGAGGCGGAGAAGCGGCCCGGCACCGCCCTCAGCTCGTCCGCACCGAAGGTCAGAAACGGAACGCCGTACTGCTCCGCCAAAGCGATCAGCGCGGGCTCGTCCCGTTTCAGGTCGATGGAGGCCACGGCGCACAGCGCGAGGGGCGAGGCCCCCGCGCCCTCCAGAAACGCCTCCGCGGCGTCCGCCACCGCTGCAGGATCGGCGCCCCGCTTGCAGCCCGTCCCCAGCACCAGACGCCGCGGCCGCAGCCACAGCGTGACGGGCCACGGCGCGGGCTGGAGCTGGTCCGTCACCGCGACCCCAACGGGCCGTCCCTCCAGGACCGCGGCCGAGACGTGCTTGACGGCCCCGAGGTTTTCGATGGCGCAGTCGTTCTCCACCGCCCACTCGTCCACCGCGACGACGCCGTTGACGTCCGTGGCCGTGGTGACGACCGCGACGCCCCCCGTCAGCTCCGCGACGCGGCGGGCCAGCGCGTTGGCCCCGCCGATGTGCCCGGAGAGCAGAGGGACGACGTGCCGGCCCCGCTCGTCCAGGGCCAGAACGGCCGGGTCCTCCGCCTTGCTCCGGACCAGGGGCGCGACCGCCCGCACCGCGATGCCGCAGGCACAGACGAACACCAGGGCCTCCGCCCGGGGGAACCAATGCTCCGCCCACGCGCCCACCGTCCCCTCCAAGGGCTCGACGCCCGGCACGAGGCACCGTGCGGGGGCAAAGGCACGCCCCCCCAGCGCCTCCGCCAGGCGGGCGGCCAGCGAGGCTCCGGTACGGGTAAAGGCGACGAGGACCGTCCTCTCCTCCGTCACGGCATCGGCTTCCTGTACCCGTGTCCGAATCGGGGATCGTAGAGCTTCGAGAGCTCGTAGCGGTCCCCCAGAAAACCGCCCACCAGCACCAGGGCCGTCCGGACGATGCCCTCGGCCTCCGCGTCAGCCGGCAGGGACGAGAGCGTGCCGCGCAGCACCCTCTCGTCCGGCCAGGACGCCTTGTGGACCAGGGCGGCGGGGGTCTCCTCGGGGTAGCCCCCCGCAATCAGCTCGGCGCAGAGTTTTCCGAGCATCCCGGTGGAGAGGAAGAGCACCATGGAGGCCCCGTGCGACGCCAGGGAGCGTATGGCCTCCCGCTCCGGAACGGGCGTCCGCCCCGCCATGCGGCTGATGATGAGGGTCTGGCTGACGCCGGGCAGCGTGTACTCCGCCTGGGCGGCGGCGGCGGCGGCGCAGAAGGAGCTGACGCCGGGAACGATCTCGAAGGGCACATCCCGCTCCCGCAGACGGTCCATCTGTTCGCGGATCGCCCCATAGAGCGACGGGTCCCCCGTGTGGAGCCGAACCGTCGTCACGCCGCGGCCATGCCCCTCCAGGAGCTTCTCCACCACCGCGTCCAGGGTCATGGACGCGCTGTCGTGGATCTCGCAGCCCTCCGGCGCGTACTCCAGAAGCGCCGGGTTGACCAGCGACCCCGCGTAAACGATCATCCCCGCCCGGCGCAGGAGCTCCGCGCCCCGAAGGGTGATCAGATCGGGAGCTCCGGGCCCCGCACCGACGAAATGGATCATGGAAAAACCTCCCTGACGTCAGAAAAGATGAAAAACCGGGAATTTCGCTGTGCCCCGCCCCATTCCAAGGGCTCAGGGGCAAAGCCCTTCGATCGCGAAACGGGGTCGGCACCACGCGCAAAGCAGCGTCACCGGATTCCGTGCGGCCATCAAAAGGCTGCGCCCAAGGGCCCGGCTGGCGCTTACGGAGATCTGGACCGCCTCCAGGTCCCGGTACCCGGGCCCGCTCAACACCGTCACCGCCTCGCTCAGGGTCTGAAGCGTCACGGCGGCGACGACCACCCGCACAGCCCCGGCCCTGCCCGGCAAGAGCTCCAAAAGTTCCCGCAGCTCGCCGCCACTCCCCCCGACGAAGACGTGGGTCGGGTCCGGAAGCGAACCCGCCAGGGCCAGGGCGCGCCCCGGGCGGATCGTCATGTTGTGGAGCCGGAACTTCTCCCGATTCCGCTCCAGGAGCGACACCGCCTCCGGCACGCACTCCACGGCATGGACCTCCGCGTCGGGGAAGGCCAGGGCCGCGGCGGCGGAGACGGACCCGGTCCCGGCCCCGATGTCCCAGAGGACGGAATCGGGCCGAAGCTCCAGCCGGTCCAGGACGACCGAGCGGACCTCCTCCCGCGTCATGGGCACCTCGCCGCGCTCGAAATCCGCGTCGCGCGGCCGTCCGAAGGGCGGCGTCCAGGGCTCCGGGTTGCGCACCAGCATCAGGGAGAGCGCGTCGAAATCCCGCCCCGCCAGCTCGGCGGGCGCCCCGCGCGTCACGCGCTCGTCCGGATAGCTCAGCCGCTCCCCGACCACGGCCTCGACGCGCCCCCCCAGGCCCCCCACCGCTCCGGCCAGCGCCTCGCACGCCCAGCGCGGCGAGTGGTCCCCCCCGCAGAAGAGCAGGGTCAGCCTGCGGCGCTCCACGGTATTCAGAAGCCGGGAGGCGCTCAACGGCCTTCCGTGACCCGACAGGATCGCGGCGTCCTCCCAGGTCTCGCCCGCCGCGGCGCAGAGGCTCTGGATCGATCCGACGCCCGGCACCACGCGCAGAGCCCGGCCCGGCCAGCGCCTCCGGAGCATCGGCAGCAGGCTGTAGATCCCAGGGTCCCCCGAGACCAGCACCGCCACGCTCCCGCGCTCCAGCTCGCGCTCCACCCGGTCGAGCGTCTCGGCGATGCCCTTCAGAAGGACGACGTTGGGATGGCCGCCCGCGAGCCCCGCGTGC